>CAIVTL010000229.1 GCA_903908785.1 Caldifarciminota bacterium
CGACCAGTCAGCGCTGAAATCGAGCGCCCCGGTCAACGCCAGCAACAGCGCAATCCCGGCACTCATCGCCTGCCTCTCACTTCTCGCCTCTCACTTCTCGCTTCTCGCTTCTCGCTTCTCGCCTCTCGCTTCTCGCTTCTCGCTTCTCGCTTCTCGCCTCTCGCTTCTTCATTCCCCCAGTGCCTCCCGGTTCTGCAGGACGTACTCGCCCGCCCCGAACCTGTCAACGAACTCGAACCGCTTATTCACCTGGTAGTAGTACCAAATCTCATCGGCCGGGGTGTCAATCTCAAACGGCCGCGCGTCAATCTGGTCCGGCGGACCGTAGAGAACGTACACATGGCCCCGGTCGCTTAAGTAACCCCGCTCGCCGTGTCCGAAGTGCGCCTCCGCATAGTCAATCCGCTCGAAATACTGGTCCTCGTTCTCGTTCCGCTCGGTGGTCGGTGACTGGTCCTTCTTCTTCCAGAACTCGTGCCACGCCTGCTCGCGCTCGCCGCGCGGCACCGAACGCAGGTGCTTTGACTCCGCCGCGCTCGCCACATAGATGAGCTGCTCGACCCGGCGCAGGTACGCGGTGTCATCCAGGAAAAACGGCACCTCCACCCGGAACGTCACGCTCGCGCTTTGGGGCCGGCCCGCGCCCAGACCCGTCACCTCGAGCACGTACTCGCCGCCGCCCAGCCGGGCCACTCCGGTCGAGTCCCCGATCGGATACTCGAACCGCGCCTCCGGCTTCATCCTTCCGCCTTCATCCTTCATTGTGGTCGGGACGGTGGCGCCGGTCACGACCCGGCGGTCGTGCTTCAGCACGAACCGGCAACTGTCAAGGCTCTCGCCTCTCGTCTCTCGACTCCCGACTCTGGCCACCGCCACCAGCGTATCGCCAATCCCGTACTTGCGCATCGCAACCGGCTTGCCCGACTTGAACAGCCGGACGGTCAGGCCGCCGGTCGGCAGGCCAATCCTGAACAGCGCCAGCGCCGAGCGTTCGTTCGCCTGGTCATTGAGCTCGACCCGCGCGTCAAGCGCGGACTTAGGCAGGGCCAGGCTCACGGTGCCGGTCTCGACCGAATCCCGGGCCATAGTCGGACCGTACTCCCGCAGCCGCACAACCTTCTGCCAGAAGTCCCCGGCCACGACATTCCGCCGCTTGTCCGAAACCTGGATTCCGACCTGGTAGCGCGCAACAAACCCGCTGTCCTCGCGAAGAAATGTGAGGGAAGTATGTGGAATCTCGTAAGATAGCTCAAGCACCGCTCCGGAATCCCCGGCCGGAAATACCGACTGGTCCAAGGTCAGCTTCAGCTCTCCCTGAACCGGAAGCGTGCACACGAGCAGGAACGGAACAAGCCACATTTGCGTTAAGTGTAGGCAGATGCCCCGCAAAGTCAAGCGACCGACGCGCCCTGAAAGGCAAGGGGCGGCAATGCCGCCCCTGCTGCGCGGTTACTACCGAGTTCTCCCACCTAACTACCCACCAAATGCCTGTTCTCCGCAGCCGGTTTAGACGTCATGTCACTTTCCCTAGTAGTGCCGCGCGCTCTCGCCCAGTCTCTCGGTCCGGCGATGACGATACCAGGCCTGTTCCTGGTGGCGCGACCGCGCGGCTCCGTCCGCATGCAGAGAACCGGCGTCCGAATAGTCCCACTCGTCAAAGGTGGCGGTGCTGCCCACCGGGTTCGCGGTCGAGCCGAACTGCGGCACCCCGCCCGTGTACCACACATTGTTCGAACCCGCACCGTCGGCTGTTGAAGATACTGTGTTCTTTGTAATCATGACCTCTACAGATGCATCTTTGATGCCACGAGACCGCGGGTTGAAACTACGTAACTTAGACGACGCGGGCTGCCGGGAGTGTAACCGACCGGTTACGGTCTGTCACCGAACGGATACGTACCTGCTTAGGAGAAATCAGAATTCAGAAGTCAGAAACCAGAACTCAGAACTCGAATAGGACCGGCCGGGCCGCCTTTGACCTCATTCGGCCGTCTGGTGCGGGATGTCGTGGCGCTTCATGACCCGGTACAGGCTGGCGCGTTCGACGCCGAGGGCTCGCGCCGCCGCACTGACATTGCCGTGGCCGGCGGCGAGCGCCTGCTCGACCATCTCGCGCTCAGTCCGGTCCAAAGCAGCCTGGAGTGACCCGCCCGGCTCCGGTGCCTGCCCTCGCATCGGTACTGTCCCGGAAGCCTGCCCGAGGAAGGAGCGCAGCTCGTTCGGCTCGACCGGGTTGGCCCGGGCCAGCACCACCACTCGCTCGACCAAGTTCCGGAGCTCACGCACGTTTCCCGGCCAGTCAAGGCCACGCAGGACCGCCTGGCACTCCGGGGCCAAGCTCAACGCGCGGTTGTTCTGCCGGCAGTAGCGCTCAAGGAAGAACGCGGTCAGTGCCTCGATGTCCTCCAGCCGCTCGCGCAGCGCCGGCACCCTGATTGGCACCACGTTCAACCGATGGAAGAGGTCTTCACGGAAAGAACCGTCCTTGATGCACCCGGCGAGGTTCTTGTTCGTGGCCGCCATTACCCGCACGTCCAGCAGAATCGGCTCGTTCGAGCCCAGCCGCTCCACTTCCGGATGCTCAAGAAACCGGAGCAGCTTGGCCTGCGCGGCAAGACACATGTCCGCGACCTCATCGAGGAACAACGTACCCTTGTCCGCCTCCTGCAGCTTACCCTTACGCGCTGCCTCGGCGCCGGTGAACGCTCCCCGCTCATGCCCGAACAGCTCGCTCTCAATCAGCTCCTTGGGAATAGCGGCGCAGTTGAGCGCCACAAACGGTTCGGCCGCCCGCAGGCTCTGGAAGTGAATCGCCCGCGCCACCAACTCCTTGCCCACGCCGCTCTCGCCGGTAATCAGCACGCCGGCCGTCGTCGGTGCGGCCCGGCTGATGAGGTCCCGCACCTGCTCAAGCGCCTTCGAGTTGCCGACCATCCGGAACCGGTCCGCGAGCTCGGCCCGCAGCACGCCCACCTGCCGCCTCAGCCGCGCCCGCTCCAGCGTCGCGGCGAGCGCCGCCTCCAGCCGGCACTGGTCTATCGGCTTCTCCAGGAAATCGAACGCACCGAGTTGGAGCGCATCGACTGCGGCCCGGATTGTCCCCTGACCCGACATCATCACCACCGGCAGGTCCGGCGCAATCTCGCGGATTCGACGCAGCACCTCGATGCCGTCCATTTCCGGCATCATCAAATCCAGCATGACCATCTGTGGCCGAGTCCGGCCCAGCGCCGTAATCGCGCTTGAGCCCGTGGCAAACGCGCTCGCCTCGCACCCGGCCCGGTGCAACATCGCGCCCAGCGCCTTAGCCAGCAACGGCTCATCGTCAACCACGAACACCAGCGGCCGGAGGCTCTCGCCGCCCGGCCCGCTCACGCGTCCCCGCCCGGCAGTTGGTAAAGATGCACGCCGGATTATAAGACTCGAACGGGCAGTGTCAAGCTAGCGCCTAAGAAACCGATGAAATGACAAAGTGGAAATGACAAATGACGGGCCGGAAGAACCGGCTTTGGCCTTCGCGCTTCTTTGATTGCCCGTTCTATCTCGGGCTACCGGCTACGACCGAATGAGCTTGACCGATGCCGAGCGGCTACCGGCATCGAGCCGGAGCAGATAGACGCCGTGCGGGAGCGTCGCGGCATCGACGACCAGTTCGTGCCGGCCCGCGGACAGGTGGCCTTCGGTCAGCACTGCGCGAACTGCGCCCGCGGCGTCATACAGCTTCACGCTGACGCGCGACGGCCCCGGCAACACAAACCGCACGCGGATTCGCACGGCCGATGGATTGGGTTCGACCCGCAGCGAGAGCGCGGCCAGTTCGGCCACGGTCGCATGCTCGCCAACGCCGGGCGTCTGGCTCGGATTCACATAGGCCCAGAGGTCGAGAGTGCCGCCGCCCCTGAGCGCGTACATGCTGTTCGTCGGCTCAAACCAGGCCAGCGCCCCCCCGCCGCCGACCTTCTTCTTCTTGTCGCTGTTCGGGAAGTCTTCCAGTTGCTGCCAGCCGTAATACGTCGGGTCGTAGCACCAGAATTCGTTCGACCCGCCCTTGAGCGCGTACACGCAATCTCCCCGGCAGGCGATGCTCGTGCCGGCCTTGGCCCCGCGCTTGTGCCCCGACCGCCCCTCAAAGGGCAGGCCCGACAACTCGTGCCACAGGTCGTCTACGGTGTCGCAGTAGAAGAACTCGTTGTACTTGCCCTTCAGGGCATAGAGCCGGCTGCCACCGCCAGCAGCGAAGGCCGAACCCTTATCGAACGGCCCTTCGACGCTCCCGTTGTTCGGTATCGCCAGTCGTTCCGGGCCCCACGAGTCCCGGGCAATCACGTACGAAAAGCAGCCATGGGTCTGGGAGCCTTTCAGCAGGTAGACGCAGGAACCGGCCCACGCCAGGCCCGCGCCGTCGGTGATCACCCCGTTGATGCTCGGGACCGGCCGCTTCTCCGACCACCCTTGGCCCGGGCGGTAGCGCCAGAATTCCAGGGATTTGTTGCCCTTGATGGCGTAAAGGTCGCCGCCGGCCCAGACCAGGGCCCCGCCCTTCTTGACGCCTTTCTTCTTGCCGGTGCTGCCGAGGCGGGGAATCGACTCCAGTTCCGACCACGTATCGCTCATCGGATTGTATGAGAAGAACTGGCACGTGCTGTTACCTCGCAGCGCGTAGATGCGACCGTCGAGCGCAACCGCCAGCGCGCCGCCCCACTTCACCTTCTTCTTTCCTGCGCCCGCCGGCACGTCGGCCCCGCGGCGCCACCCCGGCGGCAGGCTCGCGCCGGGAACGACGCCGACCGCGGAGCGGGCAGTGTCATTCTGAGGATACGGGTCGCCGGGACGCCACGTCCACGCGGTGGCATGATAGATGGCTTGCGCATGCGGTACCAGCCACGTCGGGAGGCTCACCGTTCGGTAGGCACGCCCAGCCAGATACTCGATCCACGTCGAGTCCCGGTACGGAATGCCGCCCAGCGTGTCGACCACCGCGAGATGCACCCAGCACTGCTCGGGACCGTAGTCGTGGTTCATCACGACAATCTGTGGTGTCAACGCCATTGTGTCAATCACGCCGGCCGGAGCCAGAATCGACGCGACACCCACGTCCGGCACCCGCACGGTGCAGGACCCGTGTCGCGTATCATTGTTGTGGTTGCGGTCACCGGGAGCGACAGCGGAACAGACCACCGACCTGGAGCCTGTCGGGCCCGACTGCCACGACTCGAAGACTACGTGCGCTGAATCGCCCGGTGCAAGCTCCGACGTGGAAACCGACCGGGAATACTCTGTGCCGATTGACATAGTCACCGTGAGACTGCCGGACACACCGCCGACGTTCTCAACCATGGCCGCAGGCACTACCGCGATTCCCGAGTCCAGGAAACCGACCGGCGCGATGATGCGCCTTACCGCGGCATCGCAGCAGGGCGCTACCGGCCGCAGGAACGGGTCGCCGAGTAGCGTCATGCCCAAGGTCCAGTCCTTCTCGTCCGACGTGTAGCCGCTCTCGCAGACACCGTCAAACCACCGCTTGTACGACGCACCGATAGTCTGTCCCACGCCCATCGGGCCGTAGAACTCACTGCCGTCGACCATCCCGCCCGCCTTGGTCGAACCGATTGCCGCCAACCCGTAGCTCGGATTGAAGATGCTCTGCCCGCCGCCGTAGGCTGAGTCGGTATAGCGACAGAACCAGCAGGCAAAGTGATTGTAGAAGAGCGCGGGCACATCCTGCGCCACGTACTCGTAGCCGTAGTAGCTGTCTCGCTGCCGCCCGCCGTCGAACTTGAACGTGTGACCGCCCGACCAGGAATGCGCGAACACCGACACCCAGGCTCGCGGCGTATCCAGCTTCCCGCGATAGACCGTGGCGCGGGTCGATTCCGCGTCAAAGCACTCGGTCCGGGCCGGATAGACCCTCCCAATTTCGTCGGACCATCTCTGCGCGCTCCCCCGCCAGTCGTCATCAACGAAGACGAGCGCCTCGTCCGCGACGTGCAGGGAGTCGGTGCGGAACCGGTGGTCCTTGCGCAGGTAGTTCCGCAACAACGCGACGCCGTCCGGCAGCCCGGTCGTGGTCAGTCGGCCGACGAATATCTCGATGTCCAGGTTGGATTCCACCTTGTCATAGATACCGTCCGAGCCGGGCACCATGACTTTACCGACCCCGTGCCGGAGCGAGTCGGACCAGGTATTGTCGAGGTCCATGTAGAACAGGTCAACCGGCCATTCATCGTATTCGTCGAACGTCACGGCCTGAAACCACGGCACCGGCAGGTCGCCGACCAGCAGCGCGCCCGCAATCGAATCCCGGCTCCATGCCTCCCGCAGCAGCGCGCGCAACTCCTCGGGCGTCCCGCCCGCGACATCATAGCGACTCACGCTCCGGCCGCCCGCCTGCAGGTCGGCGACAAGCTGGTCAAGCTCCGGGGCAAGCTGCCCGGCAAGACCCTGCTCAACCACCAGCGCGACCCGCTCCGGGCCGTCCGCCACGTAGTGTACCAGCTTCCACGAGAACGGCCGCGACGGGTGAAGCGCGGCCCCACTCCTGATACGTTCCGGGCCGGGACCCGGGCGGACCGGACCACCGCAAAGGCGTCACGCCGGTCTGGGCTACGGCGCTGCCCGCAGCCAACGCCAGCGCCAGCAAGGCGCCTCTGATTATTGACACGCGGAAAGCCCGTCCCGGCGCCGCCGGCCGCCGGACGGGACGAACAGGAAGCATGGTTACCTTCACCGGTCTAATCTCCAGGCCCGCCCAGCGGGCCTGCTAAATATTAACCCACGAAAGACCCATGTCAATCCCGCTGCCCGCCCCGGTGCCTGCCCCGGGGAACCTGTAGCCGGTCCGGTACGTTCGCAACGCGGGCCCCATACCTCACGTCAGCTTCAACGTCCGCATCGGCTGCGCCAGCACCGGTGCCGAGCCGAGCAGCGGGTGGAAATGAGAAACAGTGGGGCTGATGAAGAAGCCGCCTCTTGACATTCTGGGCGCAGCGAAGAATCTTCGC
>CAIVTL010000230.1 GCA_903908785.1 Caldifarciminota bacterium
CCGCGGTCCTGCCCTTGGCATCGGTGACGCGGCCCTCATCGAACACCTGCAGGAACAGGTCAAAGACCCTCGGGTGAGCCTTCTCCACCTCGTCGAGCAGGACAACTGAATAGGGTTTCGTCCGCAGCCTGCCGGACAACTGCCCTTCCTCCTCATGACCAACATAGCCGGGCGGCGACCCGATGAGCTTGGCAGCGCTGTGCTCCTCCATGTACTCGGACATATCGAGCCGTATCATGTCGGACTCGCTGCCGAAGAGAAACTCCGCCATCAGCTTCGCCAGTTGCGTCTTTCCCACGCCTGTGGGACCGAGGAAGAGGAAGACCCCGAGCGGGCCGCGCCTTTGGGCCAGCCCGGCATGGGCCATGAGGAGCCGCCGGCACACGCGCTCCACCGCCTCATCCTGGCCAATGAGCCGCTTCTTCAGGAACGAATTGAGTTCCAGTAGCCGGGACTGCCCATCCCTTCCAGATGGCCGGAGACGACCTCCAGCGGCACCCCAATCTTGTCGGACAACACCTGCGCCACGGTCAGCTCTGTGACCTCGCCGCCCGCCTCCCGTCGTCCGTCATCCGTCACCCGTCTCCCGTCCTTCCCGCCCGGCATCATGCTCAAGACCGGAACCCGTGTTCGCGCCCCGGCCTTGTCCACGAGGTCAATCGCCTTATCGGGCAACTGATGGTCTGGGTCAAAGCGCACGGAAAGGTTCACTGCCGCCTCAAGCGCCTTGTCGGCAATCCGAACCTTGTGATGCTCTTCCCACTTCGGTCTCATGCCTCTGAGTATCGCCATTGTCTCATCGGCGCTCGGCTCGTTCACAATGACCTTCTCAAACCGCCGCTCCAAGGCTGAGTCCGGCTCAATGTAGCGGCGGTACTCGGCGATGGTTGTGGCTCCGATGCAACTCAGGTTTCCCCGTGCCAGCGCCGGCTTCATGATATTGGCAGCGTCCATGCTCCCCTCGGCCCTGCCCGCGGCCCGCGTCAGGAATCTTGCACCATGTCGGCGGGACTACCTGAGCTAGGATGCAGCGCCCGCGCTTACACTACAGCGTCGGTTTCCAGACCAGTTTCCCCTGCCGGTTGACGTAACCGTACCTCACGGGCTGGGTCGCGGTTTCGACGGACGCCAAGCCGCCGTGAAAGATGCCGACCTTGCTGTACTCAACCGGCAACACCAGCCGGCCCGACTTGTCTACAGCACCCCACAGGTTGTCGAACTGGACCGACGCCCGTCCCTCGAAGAACTGCCAGGCGTAGTCGAATCGCGGTTCGATGGCCATCCTGCCTGCCCGGTCTATGAAGCCCCATTTCGAGTTGCCGTGGCCGTCGCTGAGCGCGACCGGGGCCAGGTCTTCGCGGAACGAGTAGGCGTTCGCGTACTGCAAGGGTATCTTCATTCTGCCAGTTCGGCCAATGAAGCCGCATCGTGCCTCGCGGTCCTTTCCTACCCTGACCTTCGCCAGTCCTTCGTCAAACCGCCACGCCATGTCGAACCGCCGGGCGACCTTCCACTTTCCTGTCTTATTGATGAAGCCCCACTTGCCCGCGACAGATGCAGGTGTGAGACTGTCTTGGAAATCATGGACCTGGTCAAAGCGTGCTCGGGCGACGACACGTCCGCTGCGGTCGATGAGGCCGCACTTCGTGCCGACGTGCACCGCGGCCACGCCGCCCGAGAACCGGCAGGGCTGGCTGTATCTCGGCTTGACCGCGAACCGGCCGGTCTTGTCGATGAAGCCCCACTTGCCGCCCTCGATGCCGATGACGCCATCCGGCTTGCCACCGACGTTGACGCACGCGCGGCCCTCGCGGAACTCGTC
Organism: Caldifarciminota bacterium; assembly: GCA_903908785.1. Classification (GTDB taxonomy): domain Bacteria; phylum Hydrothermota; class Tepidihabitantia; order Tepidihabitantales; family Tepidihabitantaceae; genus UBA2258. The sequence continues at coordinate 1,823 of CAIVTL010000230.1, forward strand.
CGCTCCATCGAACTGTGGCTCGATTGCCATTTCTCCGTTCTCGTCGATGAAGCCCCATTTGCCGCCTTGGGCGGCGATTCCGTGAAACGACTCGCCGCCCTTGCAGACGTGTGCAAGTCCATCGGAGAAGCCGCCGGAGGCCGAGAACTCGAGTTGACCGACGATGAGGCCGCGCCGGTCTATGAACCCGTACTTCCGGCCGAGTTGCACGGAGGCGAACCCGTTGCGGAACTCGCCGCAGTCGTCGCCGTACTCTGGCTTGGCCACGAACTCGCCGGTGCTGTTGATGTAGCCGGACTTGCTCTTGTACGTCACCAAGGCAAGGCCCTCACGGAACCGGGCCAACATGTCAAACTGCGGCCGGACTACGACCCGGCCGGACTTGTCGATGAAGCCGAACTTCCCGCGCTGCTGGATGCAGAACAGGCCGCTATTGTCGTCTTCTAAGTACACGACACCTCCTTTTGGTCAGGGGTAGGTCAGGTTCTATACCGTTGTTCCAAACAGAGATGCTACAACACTCGGGGAGCGATGGGAGTCAAGCGCCCTCAGAGAAAGAGAACACGCGGCCGTCGAGTTGTCGCGGGACTCCTCGTTCCTCGCGACCGGCTCAACGCAGCCTGTCGGCCAGTCCGTTGCGCTGCGAGTAGGACAGCCCTTGGGGATGGTGCAACCAGTGGAACACGGTTGTGCTTCCACTGGGCCACTTGTGCGGTGTCCTGTCGCCTTCTGCCGGTTCTCGGGTGTTCGACAGCAGCGCGTACCAAGTTCTAACGTGCGCCCCAAATGCCACGACGGTGCGAGGTCTGAGCCTTGATAGCAGCATCCAGCTCTGTCTCCCGCAGCCGCCGTCTTGTAGGATGCAATTGGCGCCACTGGGGAACCCCGGGCTCTTGCAGTGGATGACGTTGAGCAACGCAACCTTGCCGATGTTGTTCGTGAAGTGGTTCGTATCCACGCGAGGCAGGACTGCGATGTCATGTCTCTTCTCTTGTGCGACAAGGGCCAATATCCCGGTCGCAGCACGACTCACCCTGTCCTTGGCGTATGCCTTGCGGCACCACTCTCTGTCAGCGGCGGCTCGAACATTGGATGTCAGGTTGAAATCGACGAAGCTGTGGCTCGACTCCAGAACTGGCGTCCACGTGTTCTCGTTGGAATCCCACCATGGGCACGATTCCAGTTCTACCGAGGGAGGGCGTCTGGTGCCGCCGCCTGGGTTCGCTGCAAGGAAGATGATGTCCTTGCCTAGAGGGTCGCCTCTTATGGGTTCCGGCACAAACTTCGGGTTGCCGTCTCGCAGCGCCGGACATGTCCGTCCACGTTCGTCGCGTCGAGCCTCGCCTCCGGCCCACCACCCGCACCCACACGCATGCGTCACTGGATTCCAGAACCAGCTACACCATGTGATGAGTTCTTCGGCGTTCATGCTCTCATGATAGCGGGCGGAGTGGGAAGGTCAAATGCATGGTCGCGCGCCAGGAATTTCCTATCATGTTACCTGAACTGCAACCGCACAACCAGGTTTGCCATCTTGTCGTGGGGCCTTCGGCATCCGAACCAACGGCACCCCAATTCTCCAGTGCGTCAAGTCGTGCTGCTCAGACGAGCCCGCAGCGGGACGGTCGGCTGCTACTCGGAACGTTCCAGCCGCGCAGTTGGGCTCTTGCAGGCCGGACACTTCCATTCGTGTTTCCCGGCGCAGGTGTTGCAGAATCGCGCCCCGCACTCCGTGCACTCCCTATATGCGTACTTGTCATCCGTGTCATATGAGAACGGACATGTTGGACACTTCTTCTGGGCCATCTTTAGCCACTCCTTTCACTGAGGTCTGTCGCTTGTCTTGCTTACAGCAATGCTCGCCGCCGGGGCTTCCAGCTAGGGATTGTAGATGTGATGGCGGACGAGAAGAGGGCGACAAGGGACAGTGCCGCCAGCGACCCGTGGTGGGAGGTGTGCATGTTGTCTGGGCCTTGCGTTTGATACGCGTCACGCGTCCCGTTTCGCTTCGCAGTCACTGCAGGTTGCGTGACCGCCCAGACGACGCGCGAAGCCAAGCTTCGCTCCGCAGTTGATGCAGAGACCCTTGGCCCGCCGTTCCTCCCGCAATTTCTGCGCCTCGCGTTCTCTTCGAGTCGCCTCCGCCGCCTCGCGCTCCTCGCGCGCCTTGCGTTCCTGCTCGATTCGCGAGGCTTCGGCTACCCTTCTTGCAGCCTGCACACGCTCCCACTCGACACGCGATACGACGCATTGAGCGAGCACGTCCCACAGCTTGACGGTATTGTCATAGCTTCCGCTGGCAAGCAGGCAGCCGTCCGGGCTGAAGGCGGCTGAGAGGACCTCCTTGGTGTGACCTGTGAGCGTGGTGAGTTCGCGGCGTTCGCATACACCCCAGAGCTTGAGGGTCTTGTCAGAGCTTCCGCTGGCAAGCAGGCAGCCGTCCGGGCTGAAGGCAACCGATCCGACCCCC
>CAIVTL010000231.1 GCA_903908785.1 Caldifarciminota bacterium
CGGCTCGCAGCTTGAGGCCTGTGGCCTGCTACTCGGTCAGAACGACCTTGTGACAGCCTACGGCTGACGGCTTGCGGCTGACGGCACGCACGAAGTAGACACCCGGGCTCAGGCCGGACACGTCGTTCGCGCCGGGACGCAGGTCCAGCACCCTCCGACCACTGATATCCAGCAGCTCGCTTCTCGCCTCTCGTTTCTCGCTTCTCGCCTCCGGCAGCACCAGCACGCCGCGGACGATGGTCGCCGAACTCGCAACTCGCAACCCGCAACCCGCGACTTCCTCGGTTCCCACGAGGGGACTCGGGATGAACTGGCAGACCATCGGATTGAAGGTCGCCGGGCCTTCGCTCTGCACGAAGAACCCGGAAACGCTGTCAATCATGTAGAGAATGCAGATGGTGTCTTCAGATGGCCCGCCTGACACCATGCGGTCAACGATACTCGGGAACCGGTGCGAGAATGTGTTGCGTTCGGATACCAGCCGGCCGGGCGTCCAGGTCAAGCCGCTGTCCGCAGAACCTGAAACCCAGATGCCGGCCCTGAGCCGGTTCGACGTCGGCTCGACGTTCGACGAGTCGAACTGCTCCCATGCCACGTACAAGCGACCGTCATTCCCCTCGCCGATGCTCGGCCGGTCCGCATAAGTTGCGTTGTACCCGACCGGCGCCAGCAGGTTGGCCGGGTCGCAGGTCGCGACGTGGATTCGGCTCCACTGCGGGCTGTTGTCCTCGCACCAGTGCCATATCTGCGACGGAATGATGTAGACGGTGTCATTCACCTGCGGGCAGACATTGGCCACGACGTGCAGCCGGTCCTCGAAGTCGTACCACGGGTAGAGCGAGGTGATATGGAACGCGGTGACGGTGTCGCCGCCGTATGCCGGTGGCGCGGGAAGCAGTTCCGGGTTGGTCCACGTCTCGCCGTTGTCAGCCGAGGTTTGCATGTACGCGTCCTCGGGGACGTCGGTGCTGATTTCCCAGGCGAGACAGACCTTGCCCGAGACTTTGGATGCGGCCATGTTGAAGGTCGGAAAGCCCGGGCTCGGGTCAATCGGCGTCCGCGGCGGCTCTAAGTTCGGCCAGTTGCCCGGCAGAATCCGGCTGTATCCAAGCACGTAGCCGGCGGTTATCGTGAATAAGTGGATGGTCCCATCTTGTCCCACTGCTATCCGCGGCCACTGCGTGACACCAAGGACCGGTTCGCCGTCGGCGAAGTCGAAGAGGCACGCTCCCGGTTCTTCGTCTTTCGCCACCTTTGGTGTGATGCCGGCTGTGCCGGTATAGTGGCAGCAAATGATGGCCGCGCCGGTCGCCGGGTCATAGTCGATGTTGCCATTCCCGGCACGGTGGAGATACACATTCACGCCGCCGTTCATCCGGTTCGAGTCCGGCCAAATCCATCGCCGGTTGCCGAAGTAGTAGTAGTTGTAGCGCATGTTCCGGTCATCGAACGTAGTGCCCGAAGTCTGGTCCGACCATATCCACGTGGCATGCAGGCCGCACCCCGGCGCGTTGACGAGGCACTTCACGGCGTGCCAGCCGTTCTGCCAGTCGTAGGTCGTACTACCGACTGTGTCCAGTCGCCCGATGTAGCCCTGCGCCGACGCAAGGGACACGCCCAGCATGAGCAGAGCCAATGCTGCAAGTTTTCTCATCGTTCCTCCTTTGTCTCCGTCACCCCGACCGAAGTGGAGAGGTCTCTTCTGAGAGATTGCTGAGCCATCGGATAGCACCTGCGAGGACGCAGTGCGATTCGCTCCGCTCACTCGAAATGACATGAAGTTCTACCGCTGAATAACGACCTTACGGACGGCTTGGGCTTGGGCTTCTCGCACAAAGTAGACGCCGGGTGCGAGTGCGTTCACGTCGTTCGGCCCGGCGTGCAGGTCCAGAACCTTCCGTCCGCTGATGTCCAGCAACTCGCCTCTCGCCTCTCGCTTCTCGCCTCTCGTCTCGGGCAGGCGCAGCACGCCGTGGATGATGGTGGGACAGGGCTGTGAGCCGAGAACCGTCGGGTGTTGTCCCTCCTCAACTCCTCCGCCGTAGAACTCGATAATCTGCAGGCCCGCGTAGCTGTCTGCCACGTAGGCGAGGTCTCCGGCCACGGCCACACCAAGCGCCATGTCCGGCGTGTCGTAGTAGCCGGCTTCAAACGGACTCTGCGGGTTGCTCACGTCGACGACGCACAGGCCGACGTCGTCCGCCACGTAGGCAAAGCCATCAGCCAAGGCCACATCGTAAGCCCAGCCCGGTGTAACGCAGTAACCGACCTCATGCGGACTCTGCGGATTCGCCACGTTGATGATGCGCAGACCCCGGTTCCAATCCGCCACATACGCAAAGCCGTTGGCCACGGCCAAACCATAGGCGCGGCCCGACGTGCTGCAGTACCCGGCCTCATACGGATTCTGCGGGTTCGCCACGTTGATGATACGGAGGCCCCAACCGTAGTTCGCGATGTAGGCGAAGCTATCAACCACGACCACACCATAGGCGTATAGCGGCGCGTTGTAGTGCCCTGCCTCATACGGGTGGTGCGGATCCGCCACATTGATGATGCTCAGGCCCCCATCGTAGTCTGCCACGTACGCAAAGCTATCGGTCTTGGCCACGCCGAGAGCATCACCCGGAGTCTCGCAGTACCCGACTTCGTAGGGGCTCTGCGGATTCGCCACGCTGATGATGCGGAGGCCCGTTCCGCAGCCGGCCACGTAGGCAAGGCTGTCTGTCTTGGTCACATCCCAGGCACAGTCCGGCGTGTTTCGCCATCCCGTCACGTACGGGCTTTGCGGGTTCGCAACGTTGACGATACACAGGCCCGCGAGGTCCGCTACATAGGCAAAGCTGTCAGCCACGGCCACGTCCTGGGCGGAAAACAGCGTGTCGCAGCAGCCCACCAGCCGGCAGTTAAGTGAGTCCCCCTGCGCGGCGCTCGCGACCGCCAGGAGAGAAACCAGGCAGACGGCTTTCGTTCTCATCTACCGTGTAATGACGACCCTCTTGTTCGCAATCCACCCTTTGTCATTCGAGGTTCGCACGAAGTAGACCCCGGGCGCGAACGAACGCACGTCGTTCGCGCCGGGTCTGAGGTCCATCATCCTCCGACCGCTGATGTCCAGCAACTCGCCGTTCGCCATTCGCCCCTCGCCCTTCGCTTCCATGAACAGAACGTCGCCAGTGATGGTGGCTTCCGGCTTGAGGCTTGCGGCTTGCGGCTTGAAACTCTCCTCGACGGCACTCGGAGTGCTGTCTCGTATCACCGAAACGGTGGAACTGGCGTTGTTTGCCACGTACATCCGATTCTGCAGCGGGTTATGGCAGAAGTCGTACGGACAAGCCCCGACGCCAATCGTACGCAGGACCACGCAGGTCGCCGCGTCTATCACGCTCACGGAGCTGTCACGGTAGTTGGCGCAGTAGACCTTGTTGTTCTGGGGGTCATAGCCGAGAGCCCACGGCAGGTCGCCGACAGCCACGGTGGCGACTACTGAGTCCGTCGTGCCATCGATGACTGTCACGTCGTCGTCGTACTCGCTGGCGCAGAAGACCCGATTGCTCTGCGCGGCGTAGCACAGGGCCTGCGGGAAGTCGCCAACAGCCACGACCGCGACGGCCGAGTCGGACGCGCCATCAATCACGGTCACGCTGTGGAGCTCATGGTTCGCGCAGTAGACCTTGTCGTCCCGGCAGTTGTAGCAGAGCGCCCAAGGATGGGCGCTGGAGCCGGTGTAGACTGAAGCGATTACCGAATCAGCCGCGCCGTCAATCACGGTGACGTCGTCGGATTCCAGGTTTGCGGCATAGACCTTGTTCTCGCGTGAGTTGTA
>CAIVTL010000232.1 GCA_903908785.1 Caldifarciminota bacterium
CACCTTGCCGCGTTCGAGCGTGAAGAAAGTGACGAGCTTGGATGACTCGTGGTAATCCTGGACGCGGAGGCAGATGGCCTCGGACCTAACGATTCGGCGCATGGGAGAGGTGGTCTAGTGGTCCAGTGGTCGAGTGGTCGAGTGCAGGTTCCGTCACTTGGGCACTAGACCACTTGACCACTCTTCTTCATCCTTCGCTGCGGATTTCGCCCACTAGCTCTTCCAGCAGGTCTTCGAGCGAGACGATGCCGATGACCTGGTGGTTTCCGTTCTCGACGACCGCGAGGTGCTCGCCGCGGCGCTGCATCAGGCGCAGGACTTCCATCGCGCGGTCGTTTTCGCTGACCCGCGGCATCTTGCGAATGCGCCAGGCCGGGGCTGAGAGCAGGTCCTTGGCCACGATGACGCCGGTAATGTTTGTGAGGTCGCCCTGGAAGACCGGGATGCGCGAGAAGCCGTGCTGGTTGATGACCGCGAGCACGTCGTTCAAACCGGCGTTGTGGGGCACAGCTTTGACCTGCGCCAGCGGGATGCGGACTTCCGCAACCTTCATGGCCGAGAAGCGGAAGAGCCGGGTGACCAGGTTGGTGACGAGCCGGGCCGAGCCGGATTCGGCGTCGCGCTTCTGCAGAGCGGCGAGGAAGTCCTGCCGGGTGAGCGTGAAACGCGGACCGGCGCCGGCGACCGGGGCGGCGAGGAGGCGGGCGACGCCGGAGAGGACGAAGACCGCAGGCGCGAACACGACGCGGCTGATGGACAACGGAAGCACGGTTTGCCGGAGCCAGCGGTCGGGAAACGCCTGGGCAATCGCTTTGGGCACGTACTCGCCGAGGATGATGGTGAGGACGATGACAATGACGACGGCGGCCGTGGCTGAGGCCGGTCCGTAGTGCGCCTCGAAGAAGTGCGAGAAGAGTTCGGTGGCGAAGACGACGCAGAGATTGGTGCCGACCAGCGTGACGACGACCGTTGTTTCGCGCCGGTCGAGAAGCTGGAGCGCCGACTTCGCGCCGGTGACATTGCGGCTTGCCCAGTTGGTCAGGCGAATCCAGTTGGCGCGGTAGACCGCGGTCTCGGAACCGGCAAAGAAGCCGGTGACGAGGATCAGGAAGAAGCCTACCAGGAGGTCCATCAACCGGTAGTGGTCCAGTGGTCCAGTGATCCAGTGACCAAGTGCCGGACGCAGGCGGGCCGGCTCCGGTACTCGACCACTAGACCACTAGACCACTTGACCACCATCCTCACTTCTTCCGTATGAGCACCTTCTCGAGCTTGGGGCCGGCGGTTTCTTTCACCGTGATTTCAAGGTTGCGGTGGGTGATGGTGTCACCTTCGGTGGGGAGCCGGCCGAGTTTGTCCTGAACAAAGGCGGACAGTCGTTCGTGCCCGAGCCCGGTGAACGCGCGGCGGAACAGCCGGTTGAGCGTGGCCAGGTCAATCTCGCCGTCAACCAGGTAGCTGTGTTCGTCGAGTTTGGAGTAAGGCAATTCCTCGGCCACGTCGTGCTCGTCAACAATCTCACCGAACACGGCTTCGAGCAGGTCCTCAAGCGTGACCAGTCCGGATGTCTGGCCGAACTCATCCACCACGACCGCGATGTGTGAGCCTTTGCGGCGGAGCTCGTCGAGCAGCGGGGGCAGATGCTTGACTTCCGGCACGAAGAAAGCCGGCCGGCACAGGGAGCAGACCGGCGCATTCGCGTCGGGGGCGCCGAGCAGGTCCTTGGCGTAAACGGTGCCGCTGACATGGTCAATCGTGTCGCGGTAGACCGGGACCCGGGAGAATCCGGCATTGCGACACGCGGCAATCGTCTCACGCACGGTCATGCTGTCGGGAACGGCGACAATGTCTATTCGCGGGGTCATCACTTCGGACACGGTTCGTTGCTCCAGCCCGACAAGGTTGGCCAGGATTTCTTCCTCGGACCCGAATATCACTCCGCGCTGCTTGCCGACCTCTATCATGGTGTGGAGTTCGTCGTCGGACAGTTCCGCCGGTTCGTGTTGCTTTGGGGTCAGGCGGCGGCTGACCTTCATTAGCAGCGTCGTGAAGGGCAGCAGCACCAGCCGTGCTGCCTGGACCGGACCGGCGATGAGCGGCGCGAAGTAGCCGGGGTTGCGGTTGGCCAGCACTTTGGGCGTGACTTCACCGAAGATGAGCAGGACGACCGTCATCACGATGCCGCCGGCGCCGAGCAGCAGGGCTTCGCTCGCGCCGCTGCGCCGGGCCAGCACGAGGAGTGCGAGGGTGAAGATGCTGGAGGAAGCGGTGTTGACAACCAGGTTGCCGAGCAGAAGCGTGCCGAGCAGGCGGCCGGGGTCGGAGAGCAGGCTGTCGATGCGGCGGGATGCGCGCGAGCGGCTGGTCTTCAGCTCTTCGCGCTTGCCCGGGGTGAGCGAGAAGAGCGCGGTCTCCGAGCCGGAGAAGAAGGCGGAGCCGGCGAGGAGGAGGATGATGGCGGCAATGTACAGTAGCACTGTTAGCGGGAGGAGTTTGCAGTTTGCAGTTTGCAGTTTGCAGTCAATGTCCAACTGAGGGGACGCCCGAAGGAGCGTTGGTCATTGGGCTTTGGGTGTTGACTGGTCACTGGTAACTGGAAACTGGTTACTTGTCCCTCGGTAGGTACCTGCGGTAGTACGGTTCCATCTGCCGGTGTGTGAGCCCGAGCAAGTGCAACAGGCCGTGCAGGACGTAGCGGCGGAGTTCGGATTCGTAGGTGACGCCATACTCGCGCGCCTGGGCTCGCGCCCGGCCGCGGGATATGTAGACCTCGCCGAGCAGGCGCGGCTCGCCGGGCAGTTGCGGTTCGTCGTCGTTGAAAGAGATGACGTCGGTCGGCCGGTCGCGGTGCAGGAAGCGTCGGTTCAGTTCCTGTATCGTTTGGTCGCTGACGAAGATGAGGTTAACGACGGATGCCGCCGGCTTGAAGTCACGCGCTACGCGGCGGCAGAGGTCTTGGGTGTCGGCACGCAGGCGTCGGTCCTGCGTGCCGTAGATTTCAGGGCGCATCAGGGGCCGGGCGATTCTCATACGCCCGGATGATGCGCGAGACGAGTGGCGGCCGAACCACGTCGGCATCGGTGAGATGGACGATGCTGATTCCGGTCACGCCGTTCAACTTCTCGACCGCTTCGATCAGGCCGGAGGTGCTGTTAGCGGCAAGGTCAATCTGGGTGATGTCGCCGGTGACAATTGCCTTGGAGTTCCAGCCGAGCCGGGTAAGGAACATCCGCATCTGGGTCGAAGTCGTATTCTGCGCTTCGTCGAGGATGATGTAGGCGTCGGAAAGGGTCCGGCCGCGCATGAACGCGAGGGGCGCGACTTCGATGACCTCCTCTTCAATCAGGCGCTGGACGCGCTCCATCGGCATCATGTCGAACAAGGCGTCGTAGAGCGGGCGCAGATAGGGGTCGACCTTCTCCTTGAAGGTCCCGGGCAGATAGCCAAGCGATTCGCCGGCTTCGACCGCGGGACGGGTCAGGACTATCCGGCTGGAGTGGCCGGCCACGAGCGACTCGAGCGCGGCCGCGACCGCGAGATAGGTCTTGCCGGTGCCGGCCGGACCAACCGCCAGGATGATGTCGTTGCGCTGCATCGCCTGCAGGTAGGCGCGCTGGTTGCGCGTCTTGGCAAAGATGGCCTTGCGCGGAGTGCGGATGGCCAGCACTTCCGGCTCGCCTTCGCCGGCGCCGGGCTGGCGGCTGCGGCGGAGCCGGTCCACTTCGGCGTTAATCATCTCCGGGCTCAGAGGTTCGCCGAGGCGGACCCGCGCAAGCAACCGGTCGAGCAGTCCCATCAGTTCCGGTTCTTCCGTCTTGGGGCCGGAGAGCATGATGCGGCCGTCGCGCACCACAATCGCGGTCCGGTAGTGCTTGGAAAGGGTCGTCAGGTTCACGTCGGCCGGGCCCAGCAGGGCGAGCGGGTCAATGTCCTCGACCGAAATCGAATGGCTGCAGCTATTGTCCTGCTTCATGAATCTCCGTTCGGGGTCTTGATGGTGTTATCCAACTGGCAGGCTATTGTAGGTGCACACTCCGGCACAGTCAAGGAAGCAGCCCGGAGACCGGAGAGGACTATCCGCAGATTACGCAGATTCAGGTTTCCAGATTTGGGGTTTGGGATTTGGGGTTTGGGGTTTCCCGCTCCTTGCGGGTTATGCGCGGCTTGACCTTGGGCCGGGTTTGCGGTAACTTGCCAGCATCATGTCTACAGGAACCAGAGCCGCGAAACGGGTCCGGCGCTGCCCGTGGCCCGAGGGCAACGAGCAGATGCTCCGCTACCACGACACCGAATGGGGCGTACCGCTGCACAACGACCGGAAGCTGTTTGAGTTCCTTGTGCTGGATGCGTTCCAAGCGGGCCTGAGCTGGGCGATTGTGTTGAAGAAGCGCGAGGGGTTCAGGAAGGCGTTCGACAACTTCGACCCGCGCAAGGTGGCGAAGTACGATAGCCGGAAGGTGAAGGTGTTGCTGGCCGATGTCGGTATCATCCGCAACCGGATGAAGATTGAGGCCACGATTGCCAACGCTCGGGCGTTCCTCCTTGTTAAGAATGAGTTCGGCAGCTTCGACCGCTACATCTGGCAGTTCACCGGCGGCAAGACCAAGCGAAATCGGTGGCGTTCGCTCAGCCAGCTACCCGCGCGCAGCGCAGAATCAGATGCCATGAGCCGAGACCTCAAAGAACGCGGCTTCCGCTTCGTCGGTTCAACCATCTGCTACGCATTCATGCAGGCGGCGGGCATGGTGAATGACCATCTGGTTGGTTGCTTCCGTCATGCAGAAGTACAGGGAGCAGGGAGCAAGAGAGGAGGGAGGAGATGAGAAATGAATGAGAAGCCGCACCGCCGGCTTACTGTGTGGATGAAGGCAGTGGATTTCGTTATTCAGGTACACGGGGTCACCGCGCGCTTCCCGGCCGCCGAGAAGTTCGGGCTGGTATCACAGATGCGGCGGGCTGCCTTGTCCATACCCAGCAACATTGCGGAAGGCGCAGCGAGAAAGGGGCGCAAGGAGTATGTGCGCTTCCTGTACATCGCACGGGGGTCGCTCAGCGAACTCGACACCCAGGTCGAAGTCGCGGCCCGGTTGCGGTACCTCTCGCCGAAGACTGCCGGCGAACTCCAGAGCGGACTGGATGAACTGAGTCGGATGTTAAACGGTCTCATAGGAGCGTTGTCGCGCGATGACTGAACTCCTCCCTCCTCTCTCCTCCCTTACTCTCTTTCCGAGCCGCTCCATGTCCTACAACGCCGGCGTCTTCATCCGCGACCGGCAGGCCGTCCTCGTTGACCCGGGCCTGTTCCCAGACGAGGTGGACCGAATAAGGGCTCACATCTATGCTCAAGCGGCAGCGCCGACGCGAATCGTGCTGACGCACAGCCACTGGGACCATGTGCTCGGGCCGGAGTACTTCCCGGGCGTGCCGGTGGTCCAGCAGCAGGAGAGCGTCGCGGTGCTGGCCGAGTTCGGGATACACATCGAGCACCAGGTGACAGAATGGGAGCGGCAGTCTCGCGTCCCGCGCGACATGCCGTTCCTGATGCCACAGCCGGACGAGACGTTTACCGACCGGCTCAAAATCGCGCTCGGCGACAAGACCATTGAGCTGCTCCACGCGCCGGGCCACGCGCCCGAGCAACTGGTCGTCTATGACCGGGCCGAGGCGACTCTCTGGGCCGCGGATATGCTGAGCGACATCGAGATTCCATTCGTGATGCACAGCCTGCGGGCGTACCGCCAGACACTGGAACGGCTGGCGCAGCTCGACGTCAGTGTACTTGTGCCCGGTCACGGCCGACCGGCGGCGAGCTGTGCCGATGTCCGCGCCCGGTTCGACGCAGACCGGGCCTACCTTGCCGAACTGCAGCACCGGGTTGAGGCGGCGCTGGCAGCGGGGCAGGGCGCGGCGGAGACCGTTGCCGCATGCGCGGGGATGAACTACTCCAACCGCGACCAGAATGAAGGCCCGCATCGGCTGAACGTCGAGACCGCCTTCATCGAACTTGGCGGGACGGCCGAGCCAGGGCACGCAGGCTGGAACCGGTTCCAGTAGAAGGCCGAGCCGACATGGACGCTACGAAGCGGAAAGAGTGAACCACAGATGAACGCAGATGGACACAGATTGATTGCCGGATCGAAGACCGTCAGTCTTCCGGCAGAGCCCGGAGACAAGTCCTCTATCTGTGTTAATCGGTGTGCATCTGTGGTTTCTCATACCGGGATTCGGGCAAATGACGATGAGATTCCTCGGCACGCTGATTAACGTCGGGGCGGTGATTGCCGGCAGCCTTGTCGGCCTGTTCTTCCATGCTCGCCTGCCCAAGCGGTTCACGACGGTCGCATTCCAGGGCATCGGCCTGTTCACGCTCTTCATCGGTTTCACGATGGCCGCGAAGACCAAGAGCCTGCTGGTGCTCGTCTTCTCCATCGTGCTCGGCGCAATCACGGGCGAATTGATTGACATCGACAAGTGGCTCAACCGCTTCGGCGAGTGGCTGAGGAGGAAGCTAGAGAAGAAGCGAGAGTCGAGAGTAGTGAATGGGGAATCGACTCCCGATGCCCCTTTCCCGACTCCCGAGCCGAGCCGGTTTGCCGAGGGGCTGGTCACGGCCTTCCTGCTATTCTGCATGGGCTCGATGACCGTGCTGGGTGCAATCGAGGAAGGTCTCGGTGGCAAGCCGAACCTGCTCGCGGCCAAGTCCGTGCTCGACGGGTTTGCGTCGCTGGCGCTTGCTTCGTCGCTCGGAGTCGGTGTGCTCTTCTCGGTCATCCCTCTGCTGCTCTACCAGGGCGGGCTGACCCTGCTTGCCGGTTCGCTGCACGCGGTCATGTCGGACGTGGTCGTCAACGAAGTCTCGGCTGCGGGCGGCTTGATTCTTATCGGGCTGGGCATTACTATTCTGGAAATCAAACAGCTTAAGGTGTTGAACATGCTGCCCGCACTCGTGTTTGCAGGCGTGCTGGCGGCGGTCTTCCTGAGGAGCTAGCAGGTAGGAGTTAGCAGTTAGGAGAAGGAGACGGAAATGAAGAGAGTGATTCTATTGGCGGTGATGGTGTTGTCGGTGGTGGCGGTTGGGGCGCCAATAAGGTTCGCCATAATCGGTGATCGGACCGGCGGGCATCAGGACAGCGTCTATGAGAAGATTGTGGCTGCGGTGGCGGCGGACACGCCCGAGTTTGTCATTACCGTTGGCGACCAGATTGAGGGCTACACCGAGGACACGACCGAGTTGAACAAGGAATGGCAGGAGTACAAGGCAATCACGGCGCCGCTCTCGATGCCGCTCCACCTCACGCCCGGCAACCACGATATCACGACCGACGGCCAACTCGGCCCCTTCGAGCGGAACAACGGCAAGCCGTACTACTCGTTCGACTACAAGAACATGCACTTCATCGTACTGGACGTGAGCCGGTGGGAGTCGAGCGACAAGATTCCGGCTGAGCAGCTCGACTGGCTGGCCGGGGACCTCGGCACGACCCGCAAGGCGCGGTTCACCTTCGTCTTCCTCCACAAACCCTTCTGGGACGGCACGGTGACCGAGGGCAAGCCGGACACGCTGCACAAGCTGTTCGTGAAATACGGCGTGGACGCGGTGTTCGCCGGGCACTACCACGAGTACTTCGGCGGGACTTACGACGGCATCAAGTACACGGTGCTCGGCAGCTCGGGCGGCGAGACCGAGCCGGGCCCGACCGGAATCCTGTATCACTGGACATCGGTGACCATTGACGACAAGAAGGGCATCGAGATAACACCGGTGCTGCTGGGCGGCGAGAAGCGGAAGTGGGACGATGTCACCGCCACGGACATGCGGGCTATCGGCCGGAACGAACTCAAGGGGCTGCGCTTCAGCGAGCCGGTGCGGGTGGGAGCGGACCTGAAAGTTGCAGGCGCCGCCACGCTCAGCATCGCCAACCTGTCTTCGACGGACGCCGTCAGCGACGCCCTGCGCTGGGACGTTCCTGAAGGCTGGTCGGTCACGCCAAGCAACGCTGCCGTGCAGGTTGCACCGGGCGCGGAAGACAGGATGACCTTTGCGGTAATCTGCGGCGCAAGGCCATTTCCCGCGCCGACCGTGTCCCTGCGCCTGCCTTACGCGCCGGGCAAGACCAGCGTGGTCAAGCGGACACTGCGCGTGGCGCGGACCGCGAGCGGGACGACGACTCCGAAGCCGCCGGCCATTGACGGCGACCTGAACGAGAAGTGCTGGCAGAACCCGGAGACGCGGTTCTTCGATGGCGAGGGCGGGCCGGCCAAGACCGACTCGGCGCGGTTCTACTTCGCCGCCGACAGCGCGAACCTGTACCTCGCCGCGGTCTGCTTTGACCCGGCGGTGAACACGGTCAAGTCACAGGCGTCGGCGCCGGACGGAGCCGTGTACAACGACGATTGCGTCGGGTACTTCCTGCAGCCGGACACCGGCGAAGGCGAGATATACCAGGTTTACTTCAACCCGGCCGGCATCGCCTTTGACCAGAAGATTACGGTCAGCGACAAGGGCGAAATGAACGCCGACCCGAAGTGGAACGGAACCTACGAAGTGAAGACCCGTTTGGGCAAGGACCAGTGGCGAATCGAGGCGAAGATACCGCTCGCCCAGTTCGGCGCGACCGCGAAACCGGGTCAAGCCTGGGGTCTGAACTTCCGGCGCAAGCAGCCGGGCCGCAAAGCCAACGCCGACTGGCAGCCGGTCAGCTACGACCCAAGCGCGTTCGGCCTGCTGCTCTTCCGGTAGGCACGGTCGGCCAGACGGTCAGGGTAGAAGAAGACCGCGCGTCGGCCCGACTGAGACAAGTATCGTGTCTCCGTTTCTCCCCCGGTTTGCCAAACCGCCCGCTTCCAGTATAATGCGACATGCAGGTTGCTGGCAGGCTGGCGTACTACATGGAGGTTGTTGATCTCTACGTCCGTACCAGAGCATAGAGCATACGTCGCCACCTACTTCATCGACACACGTATTGTCGTAGGTTCAAACCAGCCTCTTCGGTTTGCCCTTCCCGGAAGCCAACACGTCTCCATCGTGGACCGCATCGTTGAGGTCGGCGGGGTCAGAACCGAGAACGGCCTCGTTGCCATCGTGGGCGCTCCAGGTAACTCAAGCGCCGAGGCGCTGACTGCTGCCGAGGCAGCAGTCAATCAGGTTGCAGAGGTGCTCTGCTTATCCACATCGGTGTTCATAGAGACGCCCTCTTTGGAGACTTGTATCGAGGCAACTCCGGACGTCGAAACCCGCGAGATGATACAACGTATCCCATACAGGATGGCAAGCGGGCCCAGGCGCAAATTCGACGTCCGCGCATTCGACATTGTCTGGCGCAAGCTGGATGCGCACCTCGCCAAGGGCGGATCCCGATTGCATCAGGCCGTCGGCTGGCACAGAAAGGCGTTGCTCGAGTCCAACGTGTTTGACCAGTTCATGAACGTTTGGACGGGCTTAGAGGTACTGAACGGTCCGGCCAAGGCCAAGTACGGTCTCCCCAAGGAGCGGCCACTCAGGGTGTGCGAGGATTGCGGTCACCCGGTGGAGATGATTCCCACGAATGACGGCATCAGGTACATCGTGGAGCATCTAGCTGGCGCGCCCGCCAGCGTGTTCCGTCGTGCAGGACGTATTCGCGTGGAGCTTGTGCATGGTGTAGGCGACCTGGGGTCGCTAGCGTCGGGCGCGGGGGAATTGCTGCCGTTACTCAGGAGGGCTCTTGTCGTCGGAATCTTGGACATGATAGACGTTCCTCGGGATCAGTTGCCAGCGCTCTTGAGGGAACCCTTCATGTCAGGACCCGGCCCCTACATCGAGATTCTGGCCAGCCTTACAGGCCTCACGACGGAAGATATCCTGACCAAAGGGCTCTTCCCACACTTCGAGAGCCTCGAACCCGAGTCGCTCCTTCGTCTGTCGAGTGAACACGGGAAGACTAGCGAGACGCACCGAGCAAGACTCAGATTTGTGGGCTGTGGTAGCGCCAAAGCGACGGTTCACTCGATACGTGTCGTGGCGCCAGTTGACCCAGAAGACGGAGCAGTGCACACCAGTGTGGAAGTCGGGCTGCTGGACTCCGGCCAGAGGGTAGACGACGGCGTGTCGAAGGGGTCCTAGGACACGCGGGCCGGGAAGTCAAGGCGGCGGCGTGTAGCTCAGGAGTTCATCACTGCGATCCGAGATGGGATGTCTGCACGTTGGGCCGGCGGGGCTAGCAATCGGGTCCCCGTTTCGTTACGACAGTCAGATCACGGGGCCGCGCTGTTCCCAGTAGGCGTCGATTGCGGAACCCTTGAGCTGGACCGTGTCGCTGGCTTGCCTCACAAAGAAATCGCCGTCAAGGAAGGTCTTAATCGACGAGCGATTTACCGTGACGGAGCAAAGAGAAGATCCGTGGAACGTCGCTCGCTCGATGGTTACCACGCTGCCTACTAGATGTGAGCCAATGTGCTGTCCTATCAGTTCGCGTAGCGTGTGCTGGTACACCTCCCAGTCGACCATCTCGGCCTCTGTGCCAATAACAGCCCATCTTCCGTGGCGGTGCAGGTCTGGGAACTTCTCCAATAGTGCGTCGCCGTACCTATCGTACTCCAGCGCGCCCACAAGCACTCTTCCGCCCTTATGGTTGGCTAGACCCACTATGGCCTTGAGCACGCCCGCCTTTGCGATGTCCTTCGTGCTCTTGTTCTCCCTGTCGCCCTTGACTAACCGGTCGATGTCCAACTTAAGCGAACCCTTCACTTCGAGCGTGCCGCTCTCGCCAGCGTCGAGAAGGTCGGCGATGGGCGCATCCGAGCGCAGGTGCTCCTTGCGTTCGATCTCATTCAGCCAGTGAGACCAGAACCCCGTCCCGCGGCCAAGGTCGTCTTTCTCATCTCGCATCATGCGAGTGAACTCCACGCGGTACGGGTGTGAGGCCCCGCCGGCACCTCCGGCCTTGCGGTACTTGTCTACCTGCGACTGGCCACAGGCGGCGAAATGCCTGAGGAGGGGCGAGAGGAAACGTGATGCAGCTCTCTTGAACTCTTCGAGGTCGTCTCTCGGGCGCACAGCAGACGTCACGACATCGGGAAGTATGCTCAGGAGTACCGTCACTCCAGCCTTTGTACGGAAGTAGTGCTCGTCTCCCTTGTTCCATTCATCTGGCATCTTCCGCGCGAATATGCCGAAGTACGCTTTGAGGCGCTCCGTTGCATATTGGATGGTCTCGTTCTTGTCGGGCTTCCAAAGGGGGCCCGACTCGCGAGTCACCAGCCGTGCTCGTCTGATGCTGCCGCATATAGCGTACAGGCTGATGTTGTGGGTTTTCGTTGTTGCGGTAACGGCGTGGTCCTTCGGAATCAGGATGTGGTTGTGGAACGGCGAGTCCGAGTCTCGGTTGAGCTTCTTCGCCACCATGGAGGTCACATAACGCTCCTCCTCATCCGGGTCAGTGCTGTCGGCATACAGGTCCTCGTACAGGTCCCAGAGCAGCTCAGGACCGATCTGCTTCTGCTTCTCGTTGATCTCGACAAACAACCTCGTCTCGAGTTGGTTCGGCTCATCCTCGAATGCAACCACGGGGATAGTCTCGGATTTCCTCTTCGCGATGTTGCCGTAGCCGTACAAACGGTGCTGCCCGTCGATGACCCATGCGCTTCCGTAGTAGGGAGGCAAGGTGAGAACCACGGGCCGGCTCTCGGGCTCCAGCCTCGCGACCTGGTCCTTGTTACAGAGCGCGTCGACCTTGAGCTTTCTTTTGAAGTTGACTATCACGCTTCCAGGGAAGAAACCACCCTCCTCAATGAAGTGCTCGATTTCCCTAACGCGCGACTTTGCCAGGAGCCGTTGGTAGCCTTCAGTCATGTCCACATACGAATACGTGCCCACCCTGTGATGTACGTAGGCGACCTGCAGCAGACGCTCGGGAGAGGTGATGAAGCAGTAGTACGTGTGCCCGCCCGCCCTTGCTTGGAGGGCAGGCACCTGAACTTCGAATTTCCTGATCTTCCTAGAATGAAGCACGCGACTATAGATTTGGTATTTGGCAGCACCGCCGGCGACCTTAGCCAGCTCCTGTAGCGCGTATACATCCGTCTCTGTCCAGACCACCACTTTGAGTTCTTCGGCTCGCTGCTTCAGTTCCTCGCTCCATTTGACGTTCTCGGTGGCGTACACCATTATCACGTTGAGGTCATGCTGACCAACCAGTCTGCGTAGTCCGTTTGCCACGGCCCCAGCCTGATTGCTGAACTCCGTCAAATCCTCTTCCAGCGACCCGCGGGGCCCCGAACGCTCTTGGTAGAGACAGGATACTGCAAAGGCAAACTCCCCGTCGATGGCCACGACATCCACCGGCCAGGATCCATGTGCGAACTCGCCTGACTTGATTGGTAGCTCGATGCCGCTGCCCGATATCTTGTCGAAGTCCATGCCGTGGAATAGGTGCCAGATCCGATCAACCTGGAGGTCCTTTGGAGGTTTGGGCCGCTCAATCCGTATCCGAGACTTCCCACGTCTCACGACGTCCCAACCCTTGGGCACACCTGCGCGTATGCTCACTGATTGCACGGCGGTTTCACGTCTGCGAGCACGAGCTTCCTTCTTCTGCGCAGCGCCTGTCAGGAAGTGGATGCCGCCCAGCCCAGCAGGCGACGTTTCCAACATGCTCCCGTCTCCGATAGCCTCTCTAGGTGTCGGCTGCCCTGCATGAGAACTTCGGGGACACATTACCTAACTCCAAATCCGGGCCGCGGCTTGGCGGGGCTGGTCTGATGCGTGGGCGGAGCTGGGGAGCGACTACGGGCTTCGTGTCCGAAGTTGCTGCTCACGTTTGCGTGGCGACCTTGATGGCCGCAATTGCCCGTCGCAGGCTCTGACTGCGCCTGGCCGCTCTCGCGGGGCGCCAATGGGCCAATACATACTCGGTCATCCGCAACCTGTACGCACGACCGGCAATGCCCCTGCTGCCTGCCTCCGGCACCAGGTCGCTCAACACGGCGCGGTCGGGCGAGGTCCGAGCGAGATTCACGAGCGTCCGTTTCGGGTGCTCCTCTCCTTCCGGGTCGCGCGGGAAAGTGTGTCGCGACACCCGCAGAAAGTCGGCCAGGCTTTCCTTATCCGCGAGCAGCCAGCTCTCCAGCATGCGTTCGGCTATCCGGAGCACAAACTGTGGTCGCACGCCATGAGGAAGATGCTCGGCAATCAACCCGCTGGGGCATGGGCTGCTCTCCAAGTCCGCAAGGCCGAGCACGAGGTTATGCCGGGCCGCGTCGTTGTATCGCGGTACTCGGTCCCAGAAGCCACCCCGGGGTTGCACATAGACCGTGTTTTGGTCTGATATGCCCAGACTCGCGAGCAGCTTCTGGATGACCGGCACTTCCAGAAGGCCCTCTGTGACGACGAGTCGGAAGGCCGTCATGAAAACAGGGAGCCAAACTGGAAAACCTGTTGTGGATTGGTCTTGGGCAGCACGGCCTCGCCGGCGGGGATGCCGGAGTCCATCAACTGCACAATGTCCTCTACCGAAGCGCTCTCTATCACCTCTGAACCCTCTCGGCCAGCCCTGACCATAAGTACCTCATCGGCCCCGATGCCATCGTCCATCAGCAGGTCCGGGCTGTGCGTAGAGACTATGACCTGCCGCCCGCCACTTGCCACTTGCGCCCGGTGTATGAACGGCGCCAGTTCACGTACAACGGCCGGGTGCAGCGATAGTTCCGGCTCCTCCAGCAACAGTGGCCCGGCCTTGTCCTGTAACGCCCACAAGAACCCGATAAACCGGAGCGTTCCATCGGAGAATTGGACCTCATCCTGCCGTGCACCGAACTCCCGCCAGTGCTCGAATTTCACGACAAGGTGGGGGCGGCCACGCGAGTCCGGCTGCATCTTGAGCTCGCGGAAATCCGGCACGACCGTCTTCAGCACGGAGTTGATGAGCTTCAGCCGTTCGTTACGAACTCTGGAACTGGTATCTCTGATGATTCCAAGCAGGTCGCGGCCGTACGGGTCCGCCGTCAGCCGCTCCGCAGGGGGAGGTGCCTCCTCCCGCAGCAGTTGCGGAACGAGATGCAGGTACGAGACGCTTGCGAAGAAGTCGGCGAGTTCCCGGAAGGCCTTGTTGGCAGGAGCCTGCTGTATGGCAACCTGGGTGCGCGCCTTCGGGTCGCCCCGGTCTTCATCGTTGGGCCGGTCGAGCAGCAGTCGCGACCCAGCGTCGGGCCCGACAGCCGTCACGCGCTCGCATGCGACGACCGGCACGTGGCCATTGCGGGTTTCGTGTGTGAAGGTCAGTTCGTAGCACCACCGAGCCCCTGATGCAGGATCGAATACCGACGCCTTGAGCGCGACCTTTGCGTTCCCGTGCGCATGGAGCGACCGGACGCGCTTCAGTCCACCACGCGACTTCAGTGCCTGTGCCAGCCCGCCCCCTTCAACGACAAGGTCGCGCAAGAATCTGAATGCATCGAGGAAGTTGGACTTCCCGATGGCATTCGGACCAACCAGGAACACGCGGCTTGCCAACTGCACGTTGACAGACGGGAAGTTCTTCCAGTTCTTCAGCTCTATCCGCTCGAATCTCATGGCGCTCATTCCGCCTCCTACAGCTTCATCGCCCTGGACAGCTCGTTGCCCCGGTCGTCAATCGCCTTTGCCGCGACGGTCTGGTGCTCTCTTGGCTCAAGCGGCGGGTGGGTAACAGGGACGACAGCCATTTTTCCCACATCCGTCAAGGTCGGGCGGGGTCTGGTGTCCATCTTCTGAGAGGATAAGCCTGCGTTGTCCTGAGTCAAGTTCTGCTCAGTTTCCGCACGAGCGTGGCTGTCGCGGCGGAGAGTTCCCAAAGGGAGGCGGGCCTCCGGGGCGCGAGCTACCCGCGACGAGTTTGCAGGTCGCAGTGGGCGGTCGGCCAAGTGCCGTGCCGTTGCCGGAGGCGAGGTTTCGGACGCGACGGACACTACGGTGGGCCCCGGCTCGCCGCGCTACTTCTTCGGCGCGTCGATGTTGAAGACTTCCTTGCGGATTGTGGCAAGGACCTGACGCGCCTCCGGCGCGAGTTACCAGTTTGCAGTTGGCAGGTTGCAGGGATTGGACGGCGGTGGCTGGATGGCCTTCCAGCGTTCCGCTCGCTTCACCGGGTCACTCATGGTGTTCCTCCATTCGCAGGGCATCACCCCTGCGGGTTAGATTCCGCTCACCGAACCGAGCCCGTCACAGGCTACTCGGTTCATGTCCCATCAGCACGGTCGCCTCAGCAACCGACCGAACCCGCGCCACCTCTGCCAGCAGGGCGCTGTGCTTCAAGTGCCGCAGCCAAACCTGCTTAGGGAGGCTCCGAGCCCAACACGATACCGCATCCAGAACCGCCAGTCAAGCGCGGCAAGTAGACGGCCTAAGGCACTGGAAATCAACACGATTATCTGCCCCACCCAGCATTGGCATCGGGACTAGACCTTTGAGTCCCCCAGTGACTCCGCCAGTCACTCCGGGTATGACCCCAGGCGTGAATTGTCAAGTGACCCGACAATAGAACTCACCTGTGAATTGAGCAGTGAATTGGCAGTTGAAGGCAGGATTTGGTTGCAGGTTGAAGTGCCGGTTGAATTGAGAATCGAGGCGTGGAGTGACTTGTCGATTGACTGGAAAAGCGACGTGCCGGTTGAGTGGTCGATTGAAGTGACGACTGAGTGGTGAGTTGAGTTGCGGGTTGAAGTGCCGGGCAACGTGACGAGTGAAGTGCAGAGCGAAGTGCCGAGTGAATTGCCGATTCCCGAGCAGAGTGCTGAGTCGGGCTTCAAGTCGGGGCGCGAGCGGATGGGCGAGTGCGGGGCTGATGCCTGCTGGAATCGACGTGGCTTGTCTGGTCTCAAGCGGCGGCGCAATCGGATGCAAGCGACAGTCTGCGATTCAGGTTTAGACCAGATGTCCGTGGACAGGAGAGCGTGCTCTTGTCCGCGAACAGGTGAGCCTCTTGAAAGGTTCGGGGCAGGCTTGCGCCCGCCCCGAAGAGCTATCGCCCGCCGCTTGCGGCTACCTTGTCAGGACAACCTTCTGACAGCTCACAGTTGACAGCTTACAGCTCACAGCCCGGACGAAGTAGATGCCGGGTGCGAGGCGGCTGATGTCGTTCGCGCCGGGGAGCAGGTCGAGCACCTTGCGGCCGCTGATGTCGAGCAGCTCGCTTCTCGCCTCTCGTTTCTCGTCTCGCGCTTCCATGAACAGGACGCCGCGGACGATTGTGGTGCGGCGGGTGCCGGCAGCGAGACTCGAGACTTGGTCTTGAACGCCGGGCCGTTCGGTTCGGCACACGCTGTAGAGCCGTCCGCCGGTGGTTTGGAACAGAACGTAGATGCGGCCGGCTGCGTCGGCGGCAATTCCCTTTGGGACGCCGACGGAATCAGCTACCTGTTCGGGAGGCGACCATTCCGTGCCGCGAGTGTAGCTGACTACGACCCGCTTAGGCGACCGCTGCGGCCATGCTGCCCAGACGAGACCCTCGCCGTCGGTTACGGTGCACGACCGCCCGTCCGCTGCGTCGGTTACCAACTCCGTGTCAACGGCGCTGCTGTCGACGATTACCTGCGACGACAGCCAGTACATGTGCAACTCCGAGTACAGAATCCAGAGCCGACCGGCCGAGTCCGCTGTCGCCGCCGGGGCCGAGCCGTCGGCGCTCCAGCACCAGCGCGCGGTGTCGTGCTGTACAATCTTCAGCATCGAGATTGCGTCACTGCCGACAATCATCTCATATGCAGCCCACAAGCCTGAGTCCGGCCGCGTCACCAGTGTCGGTGAACCGAAGTCGGTTTCAATCGGGCTGCCCATGCCGCGCGCGATGTAACGCGGGGTCAGCCACGAATCGCCGGTCCAACGGCTGTACATGGCCGATGAGAACGTAAAGTCCGAGTAGGGAGTCAGCGTAGCGAAGCCGAGATACCAGTCGCCCGCAGCATCAGACGCGAACGACATCGGGCCTTCGGCGGCGACATTGGAGCAGACCTTTGCCGGCGCGTGCCAGCCCGCTGAATCCCTGAACGTGGCCCAGACCGCGCTGCTCTCGTTGTCCGTCGTCGGGTAGTCGCCGCGATACCAAGCTACCCAGATTCGGCCGGCCGCGTCGCGCCCCATGCCGGGTTGGGAGAAGATGCGGCCCGAATCCGGCGGCGTGAGTGCGGCAGGCAGCGACCACGTGTCGCCGACTGTCCAGCTTGCCAGCACCTGGTATGGCCCGCTCGAACCGCTATGGCCGACGACCACAGCGGCCCACATCGTGTCGCCCGTTCCGGCGACGAACGACTGCCCGGCAATCGAGGGATTGCCATGGAGCAGCGGCATCGGGCTGGACCACTGGGCCATGCACACGGCATACAGCAGACAGCATACGGCAAACGGCATCAGCTTCGATTGCACCTTGCCTCCCTATCGGGTAATCACGACCTTGTGAATGGCTGGCCGCCCACCGCCAACCGCTGACTGCTCACGGACGAAGTAGATGCCGGGGCTGAGGCGGCTCACGTCGTTCGCGCCGGGGAGCAGGTCGAGCACCTTGCGGCCCGAGATGTTGAGCAACTCGCTTCTCGCCTCTCGCTTCTCGCCTCTCGCTTCCGTGAACAGCACGCCGCGGACGACCGTGGCTGCGTTCGTCGTTCGCACCCCGCCGCTAGGCGTTTCCTCGATTCCGGTCATCGAGTCGCGGAGTACCGCGACGCGAGAGTCGAACTGGTTGGTAACATAAGTCCGGTTCAGCGGCTGGCTCCAGGCAAACGCGGTCACGCCATTGCCGGCCCAGACGTTGCCAACGAGCGTGTTTGTCCGGCCGCTGATTACGACCATGCTGTCCGAGCTGCCCAGAGCGCAATAGACCTTGTCGTTCAGCCGGTTATGGAACAACGCGACCGGCTCGGCCTCCACCGGCACGCTGCCGACCACTGTGTTCGTCGCCGCGTCCACAATCGAGACCACGTAGCCAAACCGGGAACAGCCACAGTATATCTTGTTGTCCAAGGGATTGTAGCACAAGGCCGATGGCTGTCGTCCGACGACGACCCTTGCCACGATGCTGTCGGAGGCGCCGTCAATCACGGCCAGGATGCTGTCGCCCGCAACGGCACAATAGACGCGGTTGTCCAGCGAGTCATAGGCCAGAGCCCCCGGCTGCGGCCCGACGACAATCGTCGCCAGCACCTGGTTTGACGTGCCGTCGATGACGGTGACGACCGAATCGGAGCTCCAGCCGCCACTTGCGCAGTAGATCTTGTTGCTCGCCGGACTGAAGGCCAGACCCAGCGGCTGCTCGTCCGTGGGCACGGTTGCGAGTACCTGGTTGGTCGCGCCATCAATCACCGTCACGCTGTGGCCGTAGTAATCGGCGGTGTAGACCCGGTTACTCACTGAGTTGTAGCAGAGAGCCTGCGGATACTGCCCGGTCGGCACTGAGTCGAGCACCTCGTTTGAAGCGCCGTCGATTACCGTCACGTTGTTGCCGCCGGAGTTGGCGCAGTAGACCTTGTCGCCGGTCGGGTTATAGCACAAGGCCGCCGGTCTCGAACCGACCGACACCAGGGCCTCCACACGGTTCGCGGCGCAGTCAATCACCGAGACCGTCGAGCTGTAACGATTGGCGCAGTACGCCTTGTCATGCAGTGGATTGGCCACGAGCGCCACCGGTTCGTCGCCGATGGCCACAATGTCGAGCAGGCTGTCGCCGGCCAGGTCGATTACGCCCACGATGTCGCTCTGGAAGCCCGCGCAGTACAGGTAGTCGCCAGGCCCATTGCAGCACAGCGCGCCAATTCCGCCATAGTCGCCAAAGCCGAAGGTGTCGGTCGCCGCATTGGTAGCCCCGTCGATGGCATACACGAGGCCCCCGTCGGCGGTGCCGCAATAGACGCGGTTGCGGCTCGAATCAGAAGCAAGGGAATACGCATAGACCTCGACCGAACCGACCACGCTGTCCGTGGCGCCGTCAATCACTGTCACGTCACTATGGCTGGCGCAATACACCTTGTTGGCGGCCCCGTTGTAGCAAAGGTACATCGGCTCCGTGCCCGTCGGCACGACCTTCACGACGCTGTCCGACGCGCAGTCGATGATCGACACCGTGCCGCTGTCATAGTTCGCGGCATAGACCTTGTTCTCCTGCGGGTTCAGGCACAGGGCGCTTGGCATGCCTCCCAACGGAATCGTGCCAATCACGGTGTCCGGGCCGCAGTCGATGACCGTCACGGCGTAGCCATTTGAGCAGTAGACCTTGCCGGCGCCCGGATGATAGCATATGTCGGAAGACCCGGCCCCGATGGGTATCGTCGTGAGAACGGAGTCACCCGTACAATCTATGACGGTAACGACGGGATTGAACCAGTGGGCGCAGTACACACGGTTGTCGTCCGCATCGTAGGCCAGCGCGATAGGATAGCGAGCAACCGGCACCGTGGCAGTCCTCTGGTTCGTGGCGCCGTCGACGACGACGACCGACGAATCGAACACGCTTGCGCAGTATATCTTGTTGGCGGATGGGTTGCAGGCAACGTCCAGCGGGATTCCCGAGTTCTCATAGGGGAGGCCAATCCGCGCCAGCTTCGAGTTCGTATTCCCATCGATGGCAATCAGCCCGCCGAGACCGGAAACGTAGACGGTGTTCTCGACCGGGTTGAGGGCAAGTCTCCTCGGGTAAGTCACACCGGCCAGGGAATCGGGAATGAGTATCGCTGTCTCCAGCCACTGGGCCGAGACGGCTGACATCATGCAACATGCAGCCAGAAGTACTCTGGTGATTCTCACACAGCCTCCTTATCTCGCAAGCACGACTTTGCGGCAGCTTACGGCTGACAGCTCACGGCTTACAGCCCGGACGAAGTAGACGCCCGGCGCGAGGCCGCTCACGTCATTCGCGCCAGGCTTCAGGTCAAACACCTTGCGCCCCATCGCATCCAGCAACTCCGCTCTCGCTTCTCGCCTCTCGCCTCTCGCTTCGAGAACCAGCACGCCGTGCACGATGGTCGCCGAACTCGCAACTCGTAACCCGCAACCCGCAACTTCCTCGGCTCCGACGAGTGGGCTCGCGATGAACTGGCAGACTATCGGGTTGAAGGACACCGGGCCCTCGCTCTGCACGAAGAACCCGGCAACGCTGTCAATCATGTAGAGAATACAGACTGTGTCTTCGGACGGCCCGCCCGGAACCATCCGGTCAACGATGCTGGGGAACCGGTGCGAGAACGTGTTGCGCTCCGTCACGAGCAGGCCCGGTGTCCAAGTCATGCCATTGTCCGGCGAACTGGAAACCCAGATGCCGGCCCGTAGCCGGCTCGTCAGCGGCTCCACGTTCGACGAGTCGAACTGCTCCCAAGCCACGTACAACCGGCCGTCGTTGCCCCCGCCGATGCACGGCCTGCAGGCATAGGTCGCGTTGTACCCAACCGGCGCCAGCAGGTTGGCCGGGTCGCAGGTCGCAATGTGAATGCGGCTCCATGGCGGCGTGTTGTCCGCGCAGTAGTGCCATATCTGCGACGGAATGATGTACGTTGTGTCGTTCACGTTCGGGCAGACATTAGCCACGACGTGCAGCCGGTCCTGCCAGTCATACCACGGGTAGAGCGAGGTGATGTGGAACGCCGTGACCGTGTCGCCGCCGTATGCCGGAGGCGGTGGAAACCACACCGGGCCGGTCCATGTCGAGCCGTTGTCCGTTGATGTCTGCATGTACGCGTCCTCGGGGTCATTGCTGCTCATTTCCCACATGAGGCAGACCTTGCCCGAGACCTTGGAAGCGGCGAGAGGAAAAGTCGGGAAGCCGGGGCTCGGGTCGACCGAAATCGGCGGCTCGAAGACGGGCCAGTTGCCCGGCAGAATGCGGCTGTACGACATCTCGTAGCTGGCGGTCATCACGAAGAGGTGAATGGTTCCATTCTGCCCCACGGCTATCCGCGGCCACTGTTTGACTCCAACCACCGGTTCGCCGTCCGCGTAGTCGAAGATGCCGGCTCCCGGTGCCGCGTCCTTTGCCAACTTGGGCGCGATGCCTCCCGTACCGGTGTAGTGGCAGCCAATGATGGCTACGCCGGTTGCGGGGTCACAGTCAATGTTGCCGAACCCGGCCCGGTGCGTGAACACATTTGTCCCTCCCCATTGCCGCGTGGCGAAGTCGTAGTAATTGTAGTGCATGTTCCGGTCGTCGAACGAGGTACCCGAGGTGTTGACCGACCACATCCACACGGCATGCAGGCCGAACCCCGGCGCGTTGACGAGGAGCTGGTTAGCGTGCCAGCCGTTCTGCCAGTCATAGGTCGTCGTGCCGAGCGTGTCCAAACGGCCGAGGTAGCCCTGCGCCGGCGCCAGCGACACGGCCAGCGTGAGCAGGGCCAATACTGCGAGCTTTCTCATCATTCCTCCTTACTTCGTAATCACGACTTTCTGACAGCTTACGGCTGACGGCTCACGGCTTACGGCCCGGACGAAGTACACGCCCGGGCTGAGCCTGCTCACGTCATTCGCGCCCGGCTTCAGGTCCAGCACCTTGCGGCCGGTGATGTCCAACAGGGCGATTTCAGATTGCAGATTGGAGATTGCAGATTGCAGATTGAGGACGCCGCGGAGAATGGTGGCGATTGGTTGCACGTTGCGGGTTGCCGGAGGCTGCTCCGCGACGCCGGAGAGTTGGCCCCAGCGCTTGCGCGTCCATTCGGCCCGGAGTGCGAGTTCATTCGTGTCGGTCGTGTCAAAGGGCGTGCCGAAGACCGCGAAGAGCAGGGTTTCCGCGGCCTGCGGCGCGATGTCGAACGGGCCGACAGAGAGCAGGTAGCGTTTGTCACTCGGGCCCAGCTCAATCGAGTCGAACGGGTCGTACTGGCGCATAGGCCAGTCGTAGCCGGCAAGGGCCATGTACTGGTCGCCGTCGGTCTTGGGGTCGTTCGGCATGTGGAAGAGCTTGAATGCGGCGAGCGAATCCGAGTGCGGCCCTTTGAGCAGGCGGGTCGCTATCGCGCCGGAAGGTGTGTTGTCCTTGCTCCAGCAGAAGCCGGTGCTTGTGACCGTGAAAGTGTCTTCGCCAATTTGGAACCAGCGGTTGAGAACCAGCCCGGTGCGGTCATCGGCGGGGTTGCCGACGTCGGCGTCCGTTACCATGCCGGCATAGAGACCGTGCAGGGTTTCGGGCTGCGGGTTATACATCTCGTACAGAAGGTAGAAGGCGTCCAGTGACAGAGATTCGTCAAAGGCGAACACCGTCAGGCAAAGGTCCAGGCCGATTGGCCGGCCCGGCGGCGTGTGGTATCTTACGTCAGAGTCGCAGCAGCAGGTCCAGAGTTCATGCGGGGCAAGTGCCGTGTCCGGGGCCATGGGAAAGCGGTCCGGTGGCGGCGGCCAGTCGCCGGGGTACGAGTAGATGCGGTCTGCGCCGTTCCTCCAGCCCTGGCGCCAGTTCGCAGTGAGCATCGGAACCAGCTCGGATGCGCCCGAGTTCGGGCTGTATCCGACTGTGACGAGTGTATCCGGCTCGACGATGGTCCCGCACCAGAACCCGGCGCCGAAGACGTAGGCCGTGTCGTGCCAGAATCCCCCGGGCTGGCCGGCGGGGTTGAATCCCCACGGGCCGTAGTTCGAGAAGGAGCAGTCCCAGTTGCCCAGCTTGTCGAGCTTCACGTCGTATATTGCCGGCGCCAGGGCCGGCAGGAGCAGGACCAATACTACGAGCTTACGCATCTTTCCTCCTCTTGAAGGCGACCGGTTGCCGGTCGCACCTGTATATGTTATACGTTCGTTCGGGCTGGCTGTCAAGCCGGCAAGCGGCCGGCCGCAAGCCGGAAGCTGTCAACCGTTGATGCAAGCTGTCGGCCGTCAGCCGTGAGCCGAGCATTTGGGAGACGCCCTCGCGTCGGCTCGGCAGCGGTGAGTCGCGTGTTCCCAAATCCGCCCAATCGTCATTCGCCGAACCGCGAATGAATCACCGTCTGAGCCAGATCGTTCGAGTTCGAGAGTCCGCACTCGTGCCGGGCAGGGTCGGACTCTTGAGCCGGACCTGTGTCAAGAAAAAGCTTGACAGGTAACAGCCAAGGAGTAGATTGTTGACGTTCACTAGGAGGTCTGGTAGATGATGATGATGACCGATCTGCACGGAATCCACATCCCGAAAATCCAGGCCCTTCGGGCCGTGTTTGTGCTTGCCGTCGTTCTGAGCGCCGGCTCGCTTTTCGCCCGAGGCCGTACGTTCCAGCAAGCGGGCGGCGTGGTGGTCCGCGACAGCACTTGGGCAATCGAGCAGACGGCCGCGCAAGATGGTTCCGGCGGCCACATAGCCGCCTGGTCTTCCTCAAGTGGCAACCACGAGGGTGCGCGAGCCCAGCGCGATACTCCTTGTTCGCCCCGCCCTTCCGATTCCGACAACGTGCGCAACAGGTCCGGCGCGGTCAACCTCAATTCTGTGCGCAGCGACAACAATCCGACGGAGATGCCCCGCGATTCTCATGACCTGCGCATCATCTTCGAGGCGACCTATCCCGGATTCGCGACAGGCTGGAATGATTCGGACTACGTATGGGGCGCGTGCCTTAGTGCTGGCGACGTGAATGGCGACGGCTTCTCGGACCTGCTTGTGGGCACGCTGCCAAACATCACCGTGGGAGCAGTAGATACTCCACCCTACTGCGTCGTGCTCTACTTTGGTGGGCCGCAAATGGACACGATTCCTGACTTGATTATCACGAGGCCTGTGACATCCGACAGACAGGCATTCGGCAGGGCCGTATTGCTTGCAGACGTGAACGGCGACGGATATGACGATATCCTCGTCGGAGCCCCCGGGGCAGGCGACACGGTGAACGTTGGGGAGGTGGACATCTACCTTGGAGGTCCCACGCCCGACACGACGGTGGACTACGTTATTCGAGGACACCCGTGGCAATCCGGACAGGGCGCGCGGCTTAGCTTGGGCCACCCTCTTGCGAAAGGCGACGTCAACGGGGACGGATATGACGACTTGATTACCTCTGTCGGAACGCAGTATCCCAGATGGGCCCGTGTTGAGATGACCTACGGTGGGCCGGGTTTCGACACCGTACCGGACCTTTTCATCTGGAATCCGAGTTCCACATCCCGCAACTTCGGGACATTCCTCTGGCAGTGTGGTGATGTCAATGGCGACGATTGCGGGGACTTGGTCGCGTCGGGGCCAGCCCCTCAATTGCTCTCGCTGTTTTTCGGGGGACAGCCACCGGACACAATCATGGACTGGACGGGACCTGATTACAATATCTCGGCCTACGACGCAAGCGCGACACAGGACTTCAACGCGGACGGACGCGACGACATCGTGGTGTCCGACCCTCTGTACAACGGGGACATGGGCTGTGCCGAAGTCTTCCTGGGGGGAGATTCGCTTTCCACAACGCCCGCATATCGCATGGTGGGGCCTTACCGGAACTGCTTCGGACAGAGCGTCTGTGGAGGCCGTTTCCTAGGGCATTCCAGGCAGGACATCGCGGTCGGCATGTCCTCGTACTCCGGTCAGCCCAACGGAGTCTATGTCTACCAGGGCGGACCAAGTCCTGATACGACGGCAGATGCGTGGATACACGTGCCAGTGTCCGAGGCCATGCTGTTCGCATACCTCGTCCGCAATGCAGGCGATGTTGACGGCGACGGGCGCGACGAAATCGCCTGCTCCAACTACCCGGATATTGAGCGGCAAAGGGTCTGGATACTCGACTACACGGGCGCCGGAATCGAGTCCCCCCGCACGGAGCGACCCGCGCAGGGCATGATTCGCGTCATTCCTGCAAACAACCCGTGCGTCGGCGAGTGCCGAATCGAGGTGAGTGGCTGTCAAGGACCGGTTTGGGCATCGGTGTACGACTTGAACGGTAGGAGAGTGCGCTGTCTGACCTCGCCGCAATCCGTGGCCGGCAAGGCCACTCTGCACTGGGATTGTAGGACCGACGCGGGCTCATTGGTGGCGTCCGGCGCGTACCACGTGGAAGTCACGTGCGGGGGACGTACGGCGGGCACGTCGGTTGTCGTTCTGTTGCCACGGAGCCCGTGACCACCGTGAAAGGAGGCGTTCGCAGAAGAACAACCGGGGCCGATTAGCAGAGGAATGACCGACAATTTCGCGTCTGAGGAGAACGAGATGAGACAAAGAAGAATCTGGTTGCTGTTGGCACTGCTGGCCGTGGCCGCCCCGGCAGCCATAGGACCGTATCCGTATTGGATACAGCAGAGACATGTCGCGGGTGAGACGCTGAACGCCGTTTACAAGACCGACGATTGGTACGGTGGCCCAGACGTCGAGGTTTGGGCGGTCGGGAATCACGGCTTGGTTCTGCATACCACGGATGGCGGCCTGACTTGGCCGTCAGCGAACCTGGGGTCGGGCTGGGACCTCACCGACATACACTTCACACACTTAGAGCATGAGTACAACCCCGGCCTTCCGGTCATCGGGTGGATTACCGGGTACGACCGACAGACGCTTGCGCCTGTGCTGTTCAGGTCGTCTGACCTCGGTGCTACCTGGCACGACTGGATGACCCACGTCCCAGATGATTTCAGGTGGTCCCCACGCGGGGCGACGCCGTTCATGCGGGTGATGACTACGGGCGGGCAGTGGCAGGACAATATCCACGGCTACATTGGCTGCGGCAACGGGGACGTTCTACACACTGATAACAACGGAGACGATTGGTATGAGCCGGACGATCCTCCGTTCCCGAGAGACCCCGTGTGGCCTGACGTGGACTACTTCCAATGGGTAACCGGCTGTGATGTTTGGGACGCCAATGCTGCGGTTGGGCTCGAGGGGCACATGGACCCGAACTACCTTGCGTGTTGCGGAGACCAGCGGGGGCCAGTGTCTTTCACGAGTGACCCGCTGCAGCAGGATTGGGGTGTGTTCGACCCGAGCGGGTCTCACTTCGCCATGACTGGAATTACTTCCATATCCGGCCAAGTCGCAGGTGGATACTCGATCGGAGCGATGCATCTCTGCGGGACCGACGCGAAGCTGTACTATTTCTGGAATACCGACCCCAACTGGAACCCACACACATGGCAGTATGGCCAGCCGGGCGTCGGACTACCCACGAGCGTCTGGTTCAGCGCTAACGCCACCTTCCGAAACCACGATCCGGTGAGGAAACTTCGTCCCTCTCTGAACGTGGCAAGTTCTGGTGTCAAGCTGAAGTACGATACCTACAATGGGGACAATGCGTGGTGGGAATGGCCCTATCACTGCTACTCTTCTGCATACTACGACCTGCGTGATGTTTCGTATTCAGAGTGCGACGCGCGAGAGGCAAGAGCATTCGACCCGGTGTGGACGGTAGGAACGAACGGTGTGATTCTGAAGCGCATTGCCAGCGAGCTCATCGATGTGTGCTTTGTAACTGCTCAGGGTCAAACGTCCGCGGTGAAATTCCATGCCTTGTTTCAAACCACAAGCCACACGGACCACGTCTACGTATACCGGGGCCCTTCTGAAGACGGCCCTTGGGAGTTGAAGCACACCGAGGATGTACCTGGACAGCACCCGGACAACTGGCAGTTCGATTGGTACGACTATGGAGTGAGGTACTCCATACCGTACTTCTATAAGATCTGCGTCAACGAGGCTCCAGCGTATCAGCCGAGGATCGTTGTGTCGGCGATTCCGTCAGGGTTGCCCATTCCTCAGTTTCCCACCGCCCCGACGAATCTCGCTCTGGCAGACGTCCCGGCCGACAATGGTTGGAGCGTGCAACTTACATGGAATGCGCCGCCATCGACGTGGTGCTTGGTGTACCGGAAGAATCTCGATCTGACGCCCACACAGCCAGCCGACTACTTCGATTATGTAGGCGCGAGCACCAGCGGTTCTCTCTGTGACATAAATGCCATGCCCGATATACACTATTCCTATCGCGTGCGGGCATACGACGGGGACGCCGACGCGGCATCTGCGCCGATCCAGCAGGACGGCTCTAGCCACGACAACGTGCCACCGCCGCAACCGGCCGGGCTTGCCGTCGCGTATCTGCCGGAGTTCGATGCGGTGTCAACCAAATGGCATGTGCTGGAGGATGACCCGCAATTCGGGAGCGTCAACACCATTGGCGGATACCAAGTGAACGCGTCTCTGAACCCGTTTCCGATAGCCCAGGATTTGAACGAGGGGCCGATCCTCTTTCCGGCCAGGATGTTCGCAGTGAACCCGGGATGGCGCGGCCACACAACTTGGTGGTACGTCAGAGGAACGGACCGGAGTCAAAACCTCGGTCCGTACTCAGACGGGGTGGCCATCAACATACCGTCGAACCCGTCATCGAACAACTCGCAGGCCACTGGGCCGAATACCGGCCCGCGACTGGCCCGTGACCCAGGCGGAGTTCGCAGCTACGTGGCATACCAAGCCTACGGTAGGGTTATGCAGGCGTCGTCGCCTGACTGGGGTTTGACCTGGGACGCGCTGCGGACGGTCGATTTGGGCGGCGCGTCGGCGATTCGCCCCAGCCAGCCAGGACTACCCATCGAGACCTACGTACGGGACAATGCGGTCTGGGGTGCGGTCATGTCGCTTCCGGGACGCTGGAAGCACGTGCTGCTCTATCAGGCTGATTCCTTCCACAGGGTCTGTCCACCTGCATTGGCGGTCCCGCCGCCGCCGCCAACTTCATCTCGCGTCTACGGCTTCGCCGCCTTTGCGGTCTTGGACGTCGGCGCAGGCACAATTCAGGACTGGGTAGCCAAGTTCGATTCTGGGCAGGTGTTCGTCCAGCCCGTCCCTGGGGCCGGGGGCGCAGCCGCGGACAGCTTTGTCAGCATCGCTTGCACGCCGGGCGATGCGGTACATCTGGTCTGGCAGAGCGGACAGGCAGTCAGGTACAGCACCGCACTTATCCCTCCTTCCCTGTGGGGGCCCATGCCGTTCTCTCCGGCCTGGCAAGTGTCAACCGCTCCCGCACGCCATCCGTCGACCGAGGCATTCGGTGACTTGGTCTGGACTGCGTGGTGCGATGTGCAGACCAACACGGTCGTACGAAGCAATCACTTCACGTGGGCCATTTGGAGCGCCTGGAGTGCGCCCGTGCCGCTCAGCCCCCCTGGAATTGCGGCCGACTACCCGTCGTGCACGAAGAATGGAATCGCTGCTTGGCAACAGGCAAACCTGAGCGGCAAGCAGGAGATATGGGCGAACTGGACAGGGTTGCCGATGCCCGTCAGCGCGATGCCTGATTCCAACAACAAGTACCCGCACGCTGACGCTGTCGTGGAGCCGAATGGACTGGGCATCCCTGTCGTAACGTCGTTGTGTTGCGCATGGACGGAGGAAGTCGTGCCTGACTCTCTGTACCAGGTCAGGTTGCGCTCCGTACCGCTGCAGGACAAGTTGGTCTATTCCGAACCGGCATTCTCCGCCTTTTGCGGCGAGTCGGTCCCGTCGCCGTACTGCAAGCGACGCACAGGGCGGGGCAACAGGCTTGGTCATGCATTCGACATCTCCACGGACTCTCTGTCGTTCCAGATCGCTACCTTGGACAGACGCTACGGCTACATTGCAGAGCTTGTCTGCATCCACGACCGAGTTGGCAACTTCGAGCAGATAGTGCGTGCCAACGGAGTGGCTGTCGGCCGGGTTCGGTTTGGTTCTGCGCGCTGTGAGACGCTTCGCGTCGTGATCCCGCATGCCCTGTATGCAGCCGATGGGTCGCTGAAGGTTGCGCTGCAGAGGCTCACCGGTGAGTACGCGGCGTCTGTCACGCTGAAGCTCTACGCGTTCGAGGT
Source organism: Caldifarciminota bacterium (assembly GCA_903908785.1). Taxonomy (GTDB): domain Bacteria; phylum Hydrothermota; class Tepidihabitantia; order Tepidihabitantales; family Tepidihabitantaceae; genus UBA2258. The sequence continues at coordinate 28,715 of CAIVTL010000232.1, forward strand.
CGCGAGCGGCAGCCAAGGAAGCGGGCAGGAAGTCAGCTACGAGTCGCCGCTCGGGTTTGTCGCGACGCGCCTCGTCTCCTGCGGACCTAACCCGGTACGCGGACAGCTTCGACTGCAGTTGGATGCGTCCGGTCAGGACTTCGTGCACGTGGAGGTAGTAGACGCGACCGGCCGCACCGTCAAAGACCTCGCTCACGGAGTATACCCGCGGGGTAGACACAACCTGACTTGGAACTTGCGCGACGAACTCGGGCGAAGGGTACCAAGCGGTGTCTACTTCTGTACAATGGACGCCGGCTCCAAACGTACCTCTCGAAAGGTGGTTCTGACCGACTAACCTCCCGAACCTCAGACCTGAAGGCTGCCCGCGTCCCCGCGGGCAGCCTTCATTCACGCTGCGAAAACAGGCAGTTGAGCCGAGGGCGAGGCTTCGGACACGGTGGGGAGGAGAGCGGAGAGGACTGCGGAGAGGACTGCGGAGAGGACTGCGGAGAGGACTGCGGGGAGGACTGCGGGGAGGACTGCGGAGAGGACTGCGGAGAGGATTGCGGAGAGGACTGCGGAGAGGATTGCGGAGAGGACTGCGGAGAGGATTGCGGAGAGGACTGCGGAGAGGACTGCGGGGAGGACTGCGGAGAGGACTGCGGAGAGGACTGCGGAGAGGACTGCGGAGAGGACTGCGGGGAGGACTGCGGGGAGGACTGCGGAGA
>CAIVTL010000233.1 GCA_903908785.1 Caldifarciminota bacterium
ATCACGCTGCCCCGGCTGCCGACGACGTTGCCGTACCGGACGGCGCTGAAGCTGATGTCGCGGTAGCGGACATAGGAGTTAGCCGCGACGAAGATCTTCTCCATCACCAGCTTTGTCGCGCCGTAGAGGTTAACCGGGTTGACGGCCTTATCGGTAGAGATGGCGACGACTTTCTTCACCGATCGTTCGAGAGCGGCCTCGACGATGTTCTGGGCGCCGATGATGTTGGTGCGGACCGCTTCAAATGGGTTGTGTTCGAGGGCCGGGACCTGCTTGAGCGCGGCGGCGTGCACCACGATGTCGATGCCGTTGAAGGCGCGGAGCAACCGGTCCTTGTCGCGGACGTCGCCGAGGAAATAGCGAATCGGGTATTTCTCCGGGGGGAAGCGCTTGGCCATTTCGAACTGCTTGTATTCGTCGCGGCTGAAGACCACGACCTCGTGCGGGCGCGCATGGGTGAGGAGGAATTCGGTGAACTTCTGGCCGAACGAGCCGGTACCGCCGGTGATGAGCACGGTCCGTTTCTCAAGCATGGGTGTTACTCCTTGTCTCGGGCCGCGGGACTATCGGCCATCTTTAGTTTGTGCATCGTCGTCATCGAACATGTGCATATTATGCCATATCTCTTCGGTTGGCAAGAATGGCCACATGTCCTCGAGGGGTTTCGACTCAATGGTGCCGTCGGGCCTCCGGAATGAGGTTGCCTTGGGTGAACGCGGCTGGTCGTGCGATATGTTCAACTCGCACAGGACCGGGCCGTCGGAGTCCAACACCCGACCGGCAATGCCAGCAATGTCACCGTTGGTGGCTGCCCGCGCGTATTCGAGTCCGTGGGCGGCGGCCAGCAGCCGGTAGTCCGGGTTGGCGACGCCGGTGTCCGGGTCTGCGGCGGTGATTCGGCCGAAGAAGCTCGCGTGGGTGGCGCGGATGGATTCGTATCCGCGGTTGTTCAGGACGAAGATCTTGATGTTCAGACGATTGTGGCCGATGGTAAGGAGCTCCTGAACGTTGAACTGGAAACTGCCGTCGCCGGTCACGAGGACTACACGTCGATCGGGCGCCGCGACCGCAGCGCCGACCGCAGCGGGCAGGTCCCAGCCCATAGCGCCGTAGTTGGCGTTGGTGTAGCTCCGTTGGCCTCTCTTGACCATCAGGGCCTGGTAGGCTGATGCTGAGTCGAGGGCGTTGCCGGTCAGAATGATATCTGTGGGGGAGAGGAGATCGGAGAGGGTGTCCATGAAGACGTAGGAATTCACGTGTTCTCTGTCGTTGAACTGGTCGGGGTTGACGAGCGGGTACCGTTGTTTCCATTCGACACAGGCATCGAGCCAGCGCTGGGGCGGGCGATAGACCCCGGACGAGTGCGCAAGCATGGCCTCCATGAAGGCTTTGACCTCGGCGGCGATGGCGAGGTCGAGCCTGACGGTCGGCTTGGTGAGTTCCGCGGGGTCGATGTTTACCGCCGCTTTCTTTGCCCGGGGCGCAAAGCCGGCAAAGTTGAATCCGATGGAGGCGACGGACAGGCTCGTGCCCAGGCTCAAGAGCAAGTCCGAGTTCTGCAGACAGAAGTTGGCACGGCGCTGTCCGCCCGGGCCAAAGCGGCCCATGTAGCAGGGATGGTCTTCGGGTAGCAGGTCCATGCCGTTGTGGGTAAGCAGCACCGGGATGCGAAACCGGTCGAGGAATTCCTCGAGTGTCCGCTCGGCGCGGGCAAGATGGATTGCGTTGCCGCAGATGAGGACCGGGCGACGGGATGAGCGGAGGAGGGAGAGGACCGCGGCGACGTCGGCGTCGGACGGAGAGGCGAGAGGCGAGAGGCGAGAGGCGAAAGGCGAGGGGCGAGGGGCGATTTCGGCGGCCTGGACGTCGAGGGGGATGTTGAGCCAGACCGGACCCGGACGGCCCGAGAGCGCGATGTCGTACGCCTTGGCAAGCTCTTCACCAATCCGTTCGGGGTCGAGGATGGTTGTCGCGTACTTGGTGACCGGTCGGGCCATGTCGATGATGTTGATTTCCTGGGGGCCGAGTTGCCGGAGTTGCGAGTAGTCGGCGATGATCTGGCGGCGTACCTGACCGGAAATGACGATGACGGGTATCGAGTCCACCCACGCCCTGGCGATGCCGGAGAGTGCGTTGGTGCTGCCGGGCCCGGTCGTGACCAGGCACGCCCCGACGTGATTTTTGGCCCGGGCGTACGATTCGGCGGCAATCGCGCAAGCCTGCTCGTGGTAGTTGCAGACGTAGTGGATGTCGGGGTTGCGGCCCACCGAGTCCACGAGGTGCATGATGCCGCCGCCTGAGACAAGGAAGATGTCAGGAATGCCGTGCTCCACAAGAAACTGGACGACGTAGTCAGAGAGCTTCATCTGGAAAGTCCGAAGTCCGAAGTCCGAATGCCAAAGTCCCGGGCCGACGATTCGGCGTTTGGCGTTCGGCGTTCGTCGTTTCGGTACCACTCGGCGGTGTGGGCGATGGCGTCCGGGAGCGATATCAAGACGTCCAGACCCAGTTCGTTGCGAGCGCGCTGGATTGATGGGACGTAGCGTTGTGCCGGCTCGCCGGCAGTCGCTTGCTTTGCGACTTTCACTTCCGCCTGCGGTGCGACGACCTTTCGGACTTCGTCGGCGAGTTCGCAGATGGAGAGGTCCGTGTCAGACCCGACATTGTAGGCCCGGCCCGCCTCACCCCGGAACAGGATGGTCCAGAGCCATACCGCGAGGTCCGCGGCGTAGAGGTAGGAGCGCCGCGGCGTTCCGTCGCCGTTGATGTTGATTGGACCGCCCCGGAGAGCATCACGGATGAAGTTGCCGATGGCGTAGCCGGCGTCAAGCTGCAGGTGCGGGCCGACGAACGCGAAGCAGCGGGCGACGACGGTTTCAAGTCCGTGTCTCCGGGCGTATGAGGCGCACAGGAACTCAGAAATACGCTTGGCTTGACCGTAGGTCGTGAGCGGGTCAAGTGGGTCGGGCGCGCCCCGGTAATCCTCGGGCA
>CAIVTL010000234.1 GCA_903908785.1 Caldifarciminota bacterium
GGCCAAGCTCCAGTCTGACATTAAGAGCAGCCAGAACTCGCCCAAGGCGATCAACAGCCTCGGCGTCCTCTACGCGAGGTACGGACTCTACGACAAGGCGGAGGCGCAGTTCGCCGCCGCGACAGCTAGCGTCGAGTACGGGCCTGCCCTCCTCAACCTCGGGAACCTCTACTACCTGAAGAAGGACCTCATTAAGGCCCAGGACTGCTTTGAGCGGGTCTATAAGAAGGAAGCGGGCAATTCTCTGGGAGATATTGTCAATAGTTGTGGATTGGATTTCCGGACGCTTTCCCGATCAGGCAGCCACATCTTGAACCTGCTCACCATTCACGAACTTTATTCCCGCCTCGACGAGGTGGATCAACTTGAAGCCAGTTAGCTTGCGCCAGCCCTTCTCCGCTTCTCTGCAGAGTTTGTAGACCATCGCCAGCGTCGCCTTGCGCGTCCCACAGCCCTTCGTCTTTCGGTGGCGAAGCCGCACCGTCGCGAATGTCGACTCGATGGGATTCGTCGTGCGCAGGTGGAGCCAGTGCTCCGCAGGGAAGTCGTAGAAGGCGAACAGGTCGTCCTTGTCCTTCACCAGGCAATCCACGGCCTTGGGGTATTTGGCGCCAAAGGATTCGACGAAGAGGTCGAACGCCTTGAGCGCCTCTTCGCGGGTAGCCGCGAGGTATTGGTCATGCAACATGCCCTTGGCTTTCCCTTGAAGGGACTTCGGAAGTTTGTCCAGCACATTGCCGGATTTGTGGAACCAGCATCGCTGGATGCGCGTCTCCGGCCAGACCTCCGCGGCGGCGGCTTGGAAGCCCATCGCACCGTCGCACACGGCGAGCTTGGGCGCCTTTTCGAGCCCGCGTGAGCGCAGGTCAAGGAGAATTTCCTTCCACGACTGCGTGCTCTCCCGGTACCCGTCGGAGACGGCGATCAATTCCTTGTTGCCGTTGGGATCGGCCCCCATAATAACGAGCAGGCAGGAGCGCTCATCCTCAAGTCGCGCGCTGCAGTACACGCCGTCGGCCCAGACGTACACGTAGCGTTTCCCGGACAGGTCGCGCTTGGACCACTCCCCGTACTCATCCGTCCAGACCTCCTTGAGCCGCACAACCGTGCTCGCCGACAAACCCTTCGCCTGTGGCCCTAGGATAGCCTCCAGAGCCGTCGGGAAATCGTCGGTCGAGATTCCCTTGAGATACAGCAGAGGAACCAGCGCATCGATGCTTGGCGCCCTTCGCATGAAACGCGGGAGTATCCGACTCGTGAAGCGTTCCTGCCCTAAAGCATCCAAGGCCCGGTCATCGACGCGCGGCCGCGTTATGGGGATCGGGCCGGCCCCGGTGAGTAGTGTTCGCCTAGGCATCGTGCCGTTCCGCACCACGAGGCGTTTCCCATCCTCACCGATGTGATATTTGAACCGCGAAATATGTTCCTCGATTTCTGCCTCCAACGCGGCCTGCAGTATCTTCCGCGCACCCTCACGAAAATAGTCCTCGAGCGTCTTCATTGTCTCGGGCGTAGCCCAGCTCTGCGTCTCGATGGTACCTTTGCTCACGGACGTTCTCCTCCCCGGCAGATTTGTGTGGTAACAAAACCCTACCGTGAAAGAACGTCCGTTTTCTATTCCATCCACAAGAATTGATCATATCTCCAACAGGCAGAAGCCGTTCCTGTCCCAGTACAGCGCCTTCAGCATCGTCATGCCACGGCCGCAGAACAGGAAGAGGTCGCCGGAGAAGGGCCTGGCGTCCATCCCGCTCTCCACGAGCGTCGCCAAGCCATTGATCTGCTTGCGCATGTCGGTCCGGCCAGGCCGAACATGGATCCGTAGCGATCCTACATCAGGCCACATGCCGCCACCGCCGCCCTGATCGCCGTCTCGACGGCCGTGGCGCTTGTTTCGCTATCACACTCAATGACCACGATCTTGCCGACGCGGATCCGGCATGGTCGCGCGCGGCGCGCAGGCTCAGGATTGACTAGAACAGGCAGGAAGGCTCCACCGCCATACGGTGTCTCTCCTTGTTCGGCTTGCCATCGCTTGAATGAGCGGTAGGCGATCCCTCGCGTCTCGCAGAATGCCATGATTTCCTGCCCGCTGTGCCGCCACTCGCCTAGGATCCGGCGCCGATCCTCTTCCCTGTGCCTTACCTGTTTCATCTGTTCCCTCCTTTGGGGGGTTCAGGCTATCAGAGCTCAGAAACAAGGCGAGATGGGGCGATCGCAGCGCTTACGAATCGTGATGGCGCTTGTTTCGGCTGAAAGCCCGGAATCACCGCCAGAACTACTCGCAGCCAATCGGTAGTAGTATCTCGTGCCACTGGCTAGGGAATTATGACTGAAGGGACTATTGACGTACGCTATCACCGAACTTGAAGTCGTTACGCCCGATGAAAGCGCCCAGTATAATTTGTAGGATACAGCGCCGTCAGTAGTTGGCCACGACACAGTGGTCTTCGAATTCCCCCCGGCTACGGAAGTGGACGGAACTACTGGAAGGATGTAATTGCAAGTCGATTGCTCGGATATGTTGGATTCTCCGCTATTGTTTGCCGCAGAAACGGAGTAATAATAGCAAGTGATATCGGCACAACTCGTGTCGGTGTAGCTTAGGTCATAATTTCCTGAACCGGACCAATTCATTTTATAGATCAGGACACCCTGGTTTCCGGAAATGGCTGAGCGGTAAATATTGAAAGAAGTTGTTATGCCAGCTCCGCCTCGCCAGGAAACTACAATATTCCTGTCAACCGCACTTACTGACAATA
>CAIVTL010000235.1 GCA_903908785.1 Caldifarciminota bacterium
ATGATGGCCAGCCGACTGCTCCCCCAGCCCCAGCAGTGGACCCGGTTCGACACCGTGTTGAGACAGAGAAAGATCGGCTCACCCGGCACAGACCGGGTGGCAATAATCTGCCGCGTAGCGCCGTCAATGATGGTCACCGTGTTGGCGATGTAGTTGCTCGTGTATATCTTGTTGCTCAGCGGGTTACAGAACCTGAGCCTGATATGCCCCAACGTCAATGACTCCCTCCAAGTACTGACTTCTAAGCGGGGCCAGCAGCCCGCCGGCCAGAGTCAAGACAATCAACAGCAGTCGCATGATGCCTCCTTTGGAAATGTACTCAAAAGCCCGCGATGTCAGCCTGTTCAAGCCGGTCATCTTCTCCTACACGTGATCCAGGATACCTCTCGTTTGCACGTCTCCGATTCCGGCGCAGGCCTGCAGCAGCCGGAGGGCGAATCTGAGCATCTTTCCACACGGCATTGTGCCTCCAAATCCGGCCGGAGTCAAGGCGGACGCGCGGTCATCAGCGGAACTCCCTTCGGGCATGCCCGGGAGGTGGCGCGACCTGCCATTTGACACTGCTGCGGCGCGCTTCTACAATCTCATGTCAGCATCTAACGAAAGGAAGTCTATCTTGAGAACTCTTGGCATCTTTGTCTTCCTGGCTGCGGCGCTCGCTACGTCCCCGGCCCTGGCGACGAACTGGCCGCTGGTGCCGCTCGACTCGGTCCATCCGCTGGGAAACAACTGGGGCAACTACCAGGACTATGGCGGCGGCCCGTACTTCCACAACGGCATCGACTGCATCACGCCCGACGTCCATGGCCGCCGCGTTACGGCCGTCCGGCACGGCTGGGTCAAAGCCTGGGGAACGATCCAGGCTGAGTATCACTACCGGCTCGCCATCTGCGATACCAACTCGAGTTTCACCGGCCGCGCCGAAGGGTGGCTCTACGCCCACATCGACGCGGCACGCTGGCACCGCAACCTCGGTGACGAGATACAGGAAGGCGACTCCATCGGCTACCTGGTCGAGTGGCCGATGGACGCGACCTTCGACCATTGCCACTTCGCCCGCATCTCCGATACCGGCGCAACCTGGATGCGCTTTCCGAGCGTAACCTGGTGGTTCATCCAGAACCCGCTGACAATCATCCGGCCCAACGACGACCTGCTCGCCCCGGTAATCGAGAACGCCCGTTCCGGCCAGAAGTTCGCCTTCTGCCGGAACAATGTGAACAACAGCTACCTGCGCTACGACAGCCTGGTCGGCGACGTGGACATCATCGCCAAGGTCTATGACAAGACCGGCGCGACGACGGGCGACCCGACCTGGGACAAGCTCGCGCCCTACGAAATCGACTACTCCATCAGGCGGTTCGATGGCCTCGTCGTGGTGCCGTGGACGATCGGGGTCCAGTTCTCGAACACGCTGGACGGTGCGCTGGTCAACGTTGTGTACAAGGCTGACAATACCTGCAACTCACAGGGCGACTACGACTACCGAGAGTACTACTTCATCGTCACTAACACCGACGGCGACTCGATAATCGAATCTTCCGACACCGGCGGCAAGTGGGCGACCGGAACGGTTGGTGATACCACCTATTGGGTGTATGTCCGTGCTTCGGACGTGTTCGGCAACACGACGATTGATTCGATGCTGGTCAGGACCCGCAACGGCACGGCAGTCGAGGAGCCGCCGTATGCGGTGCTGTCACGTCCGCTTCGTGCGACGCAGGCCGTGGGCCGCGGCGGGCTCGTCAGTTTCGGCCTTGCCGGTTCCGGAGCTGTCCGGTTGCGGGTCTACGACCCGGCCGGCCGAGTCGTGGCGAACCTGGCCGATGGCAGGCTCGGCGCGGGCGAGTACCGTTTCAACTTCACGCCGCCCGCTGCGGGCGTCTACGTTGCCAAGCTGACCATCGACGGCAAGGACGCTTACAGCACCAAGCTGGTCGCGCTTAAGTAAGGGAAACCGCTACGACGGTGGGCGGCGACGCGCCTCCCGACCGCGCCGCCGCGACTGATTCCGCGGCTCTGATGCCGGTCGCCCAGGCGAAGTGGAGGTTGTACCCGCCGGTTTCGGCCCAGACGTCGAGCACCTCTCCCGCAAAGTAGAGCCCGGGAATGCGTCGCGCCTGCATCGTCGCGAAGTCAACCTCATCAAGACTCACGCCACCGCCGGTGACCCTTGCCCGCTCAATCGGCTCGGTGCCCGTGATTGCGAAATCGGTAGAACGCAGTTGGCCGATGATGCTCTCCTGTTCGGTCCGGCTCAGGTGGGCAAGCACGCGGTCGGCCGGCACTCCGGCCTTCGCGCAGAGCCACGCCGCCAGCCGGCGTGCCACATAGGAACCGAGGAACGTCCCGAGTTGCTGCTTCGGATGCCCGGCCCTCGCGGCCGTGAACTCTTCGGCCAGTTCCGACGCGCTCCGGCCCGGCATCCAATCAACCCGCAGCACTACCGGCTTCCGCTCGGCCAGCGCCCGCGCCGCGTGCCCGCACAGATTGAGCACACTCGAACCCGAAACGTGCGTGTGAGCGAATATGAAGTGGCCGGTCGCGATTCGGGGTTCATCGCCTGCCGTCAGCAGGCTCATCTCCACCTTCGGCTGGGTAACCCCGGCCAAGCTGCTTAAATCGTCCTTCGTCCGGAGCGATGCCAGAGCCGGAAACCAGTCTACCGTCTCTAGCCCGAGGTCGCGGCACAGCGCCAGCCCGTCGCCGGTCGAGCCGGTACGGGAATAGCTCGCGCCGCCGGTCGCGAGGCAGACGTTCCGAGCGGCCACGGTACTACCATCAACCATCCGAACCTGCCATCCAGGCTCGATGCGCGCCACGCGGCAGCCGGTTCTCACCAACCCGCCACGTGCCAACGTCTCCTTCACCAGCGCATCCCTGATTCCGGCCGCATCGGTCCCCTTGGGCCAGACACACCCCTCAGCGTCAGTCCGGGCGTAAACGCCCAGACTCGAAAAGAACTGCTCTATCCGCTGATATGGGAACTTACGCAGCAGCGGCACGATAAGCCGGACATCGCAGTCAAACCTCTCTGCCATCGCCCTTGGCGGCTCCGCATGAGTGAAGTTACCCTTTCCGCCCCCGGTCACGCAGAGCTTGCAGCCACACCGGTCGGTTCGCTCAAGGACCACTACGGTGAGGCCCAGCCTGCCGGCCGTGACCGCGCACGCCAAACCCGCGGCCCCGCCGCCGACTACGACCAGGTCTGCAACTTCAGCCATTATATGAACTTAGCTATACTGCTATGACCCGGGTTTCCTCAGGCAAGGCTTCTGAACCCTCATGAACCGTTCTGCGTCTAATATAGTTGAGAGCACGACAGTTCGGTATCATAAACCGGCTCGGTCAAAACATTGCCGCGACACTGGGCTGTTCGTGACTCTCTTTTTCTATTGCCCAGTGTAGTTCACCCAATCAATGTAGCTGCCGAACGTCTGCCCGCTCAACACACTACCTGACCCGTTGGCGAACAACGTGTCGCTCGTCCAGGTCAGCCGCGCTGAGTGCAGCCGGTGTTCAAGCTCACCGCCAATGAAGATGAGCGTCGAATCGGTCGGCGAGCAGGCCATGGCTACCGGTGACAGCCCGGAGACTTCGACCACGTGCCCCTGCAGATTCGCGGCGAGGACGCGGTCCGGCGCCGCACCCAGACCCTCCCGGAACAACACCCAGTTCCCGTCGAACGTCCACGCGAAACCCGAGAAGTAGCCGTCGTCTATGGCTGAAGTCAGATTGACCGGGTTGCTGCCGTCGCGGTTCATGACAAACGCGTCCTGCCGAGTCTCGCCCTCATGCGGGTCGCCCGGCACAAAGCACTTACTCTCCCGGTAGTACGCCAGCTTGCTGCCGTCCGGTGAGAAAACCGGGCTCGAATTCAAGGTGCACGTGAACCGGCTCGAGTCAATCAGCACAAAGTCACCGTCGTGCGTGAGCTGGACTCGAACGCCGGACCCGTCCCGCGTGAACAGGTGCGCCATTGCGGCCGGAAATCCCTCAAAGACAACGAGGTCCGAAACCGGCGAAGCGTCGCAGGCGTAGATGCCGTTCGGAACCGAATCAAGCGCCTGCGCCGGGCCGTACGGCACGTCGGCCCCATAGAGCCTGCGGTTCGCGATGAACACCACCTGCTGGCACCCGGACCGGAACCGGGGGTATGCCGGGCTGCTGCCGGCCAGCGGAATGAACGCGGCGTCTCTCGTTCCGTCCGGCCGATAAACCCACAGGCTATCGCCGGTTCCGTCCATCACGAGCCGGGACCGATACCCGACCGTGGCAAGCAGCTCCGCTGAAAGGTACTCGCGGCTGCCGGAGGTCGCCCGCGCCTGCACCCGGTGCACGCTGCCCTCGCGCAGGCTTGTGACAACCCACGCGAACTCGTACGTCGGAAGCGAATCCCGGCCCACGACCACGCTATCAATCAACAGTTCCACGTAATCGACGTTGCGGAACGGATGGCACGTGACCGGAATCGTATCTACTCCATACACCTGCCAACCGGACGACGGCGCTTCAATGGTCACATCTACCTTGTTGCTGCAGGACGCAAACAGGAACAGCAACAGGACCAGACGCAATTGTCTCATGCCTAAAACCTAATCCCGCCCCGGCCGTTTGTCAACGAGAACGAATCCCCGAAGTCCGAAATGGAACCACAGATGAACGCAGATGGACACAGATAGAGTCCCGGCCCGAACCCGATTCTCACGTCACCACGGGAGGCACTTGCGGACAGTTGCCAACAACCTGACCATTCCAGGAGAGACGAAGGAGAGCAGGCTTCGGCCCTTCTGACTTCTGACATCTAGCATCTGACATCTGACTTCGCCCGGTGCTTGGGCTCTCGGTCTATTCGCCGACCACCGTCACCACGAGCTTGCGCCGTCGCGGCCGGTTGTCGAAATCGAGGAAGACAATCTGCTGCCACGTCCCCAGCGCGACTCTGCCGTCTTTCACCGGGAACGCCTGCGATGCCCCGACCAGCGCGCTGCGCAGGTGCGCGAAACCATTGCCGTCGTCCCAGGTATCATTGTGATGGTAGCGCGCCTTCTCCGGCGCGAGCTTCTGCAGCGCTTCCTTCAGGTCCGCAACCGCGCCCGGCTCAAACTCGACGGTCGTGATACCCGCGGTCGAACCCGGGTTCGCGATGCAGACGATGCCGTTCCTGACTCCCGACTCCGCGACACTCGCAGCCACCTGCGCCGAAACGTCAATGGCGTCGCCGAAGCCCTGGGTCGAGACCTCAAATGTGTTGCTGTGGACCATTTGTCAAGTTGTGTTGCGGCAGACTCGCACGCTTTCTGACTTCTGCAATCTAGCTTCTAGCCTCTGACTTCGTCCACTCCAAAAAGAAAAAGGGGTCACGGCCGGTCGCGAGTCTGGCTGCAATCTTACAGAGTGACCGAGCCTATAGCGATTACGCTTCCGGCGTGCCCCGCCAAAATTTAGCGAGCCCCTGCCCGCCTGTCAAGAAGTTTCTTCTACTCTGGAACCGACATAGGAGCCACAGAAGCACTGTCGTGCCAAGCTCGAAACTCGAAGACCGAATGACGATTGAAACTCGAAGGGCTAAAGGCTCTGATTTCGAACTTGAATCGGGCTTCGAGCTTCGGACTTCGGATTTGGCGCGTGTCTTCGTGGCTTTCAATATCGGGTTTGGGGTTCTGGTTCATCGGTAGTCGATGCCCATCTGCTTACGCCAGCGTTTCTCCATCCGCGTGCGCAGCTTGGGGTCTTCGACCGCAGACACTGCCCGGCGCGACTCGTACAGCAGCTCGTACTTCTGCCGGGTGATGCTCGCCACGCTGTCCAGCGTCGCCTTCTCTATCGCCGAGTCCGGCGGATTCTGGAAAGACTGCCAATCCAGTTCCGCTTCCCAGCGGTTCTCCCGTTGTTCGAGTGCCTGCATCCTCGGCTCGAACTCCCCGACCACCACCCTCGGGTACCTCGATGCTGCGAGCGATTCAACAAACTTGCCGAACTTCTGCGACTCCTGGTGGCTTCGCCACTCGGCCCGCGCGTACAGCCCCAGTTCAAGCGCGTTCCCGACCAGCGATACGACGAGCAGAACCACAACCCACTTGGGTCTCATCTCCCCTCCTTTGGCTGAACGGCCGTGGCGGAATCAGCTTGCAGTATGGAGTCGTGCTCCACCGTCACCCGGTTCCGCCATAACTCCAGTTTCTCAGGACGGTACAGCCCGTGAAACGCCCGATTACACACGTACACAAACCTGCGGTTCTCTCGCTTGGCGCGGGCAATCCGGTCCAGTGCCGCATTCAGCCGCGCCGAGTCAGGATTCGGCTCCAAAGCCAGCA
>CAIVTL010000236.1 GCA_903908785.1 Caldifarciminota bacterium
ACCAGTATCTCATCACCCTGGGACGGGTGGCGATGGTCTGCCAGGAGCTGACCAAGAAGAAGCGGCTGTTCGACCCGCAGACTCCTGACGAGCTGATTGAACTGGTGCGGAGCCTGGAGGAGAAGATTCGATGAACGCGAAGGTTGAGACTCTGCGTTCGCTCGAGGAGTTCGACCACATCCTGCGTGACATCGAGACCGAGGATTACCAGGCCGTGGGATTCCAGGCGGTGAAGGCTTCGGACGAGTTCATCAAGACCGCGGAACGGGAGCGGGAGAAGCTGACTAAGAAGGTCGACCCCAAGCTGCTGGTCATGTACGAGCGCATCATGAAGCGGTATGGGGGCCGGGTCGTGGTGCAGGTCATCCGCGAGTTCTGCGGCGGGTGCTACGTCAAGCTGCCCTCCGAACTTGCGGCCCGATGCCGAACCGACCTGGTCAGTTGCCCGAACTGCGGCCGGTTTCTGTACTACGTGAAATAGCCTGAACCGGCCGGCCGGCTCGGAGTCGCCTTTGACGGTGGTTCTTCTTTTGCTGCTTTCCGCGTTTGAGTTTCCCGGTTACACCGGGCGTTCATCGGCGATGCTTGCCGGCGCAGCGGTGCCGGACTGGCAGCATTCCCTTTTTCTTAACCCAGCGCTGAGCATGGATGCCGACCGGGTTCAGGCCGGTGTCGTCTATTCCCGGCCATACGGTCTGCCCGGACTGGAATGGGGCAAGGCCTGCGCCGGCTGGAGTTCGGCGCGGCTTGGAGCCGGGGCCGGACTCAGCGTGCTCAGCCTTGACCGTTACCACGAGTATGACGCGCAGACTGTCATCGGCGGGATGCCCGCGCGCAACGTCGCGGTCGGCCTGGGCATGCACGCGCTCGTGGTCGAGGCCGGGCAGAATCATGATGACTTCGTGCCGGCAGTGGATGCGGGGGTATGCTGGCACTCCGGGCGCCTGCGGGTCGGCGCCGCCGGCCTGCGGCTAAATGCGCCGCGCTGGCGCGATGGCACTGAGCTGCCGCTCCGGGTCGTGCTGGCGGGTTCGTGGCAGCCGGTGGACGAAGTGCTGCTGGCCCTGGACCTCAGCCGGGAGCAGAGCGACGAGGACGCGGCGTTCGGTGCTGAGTTCCGGCTGATTCCGCAGCTTGGACTTCGGTTCGGAGTCGGCACTGCTCCGTTGCGATTCGCCGCCGGACTCGCGGCAGCGGTCGGGCCGGTCGGGTTCGAGTACGCGTACCAGTTCCACCCGGTCCTCAAGGAATCCCACGTCTTCGGGCTGCGCGCGGCATGGCACTAGCCCTGCTGTTGCTGCTGGGGCAGTTCGGTCCCGAGCTGTTTCCTGAGTCGCCGGCCACTGAAGGCGATGCGGCAATGCAGGAGCAGGTCGAGCGACTGCTCGAGCGGCACATTGACCTGAACCGGGCGTCGGCAACCGACCTGCTCGTGATTCCGTGGCTCAACCCCTTTCTTGCATATCGTATTGTCGCGGTGCGGGAATCGGTCGGCCGGTTTGAGAGCGTCGAGCAATTGCGCCAGGTGCCGGGTGTGACTGGGGAGACGTTCGAGGCAATGCGGCCATTTCTGCGCATCGGCAGCAGGCAGCGGGCGTGGGCGGGTAGTGTCATCTCCAGGGTCGGCACCGATTCAATTCAGGCCGGCGCCGCGCGGTCAAGACTGTTCAACCGCCTTGAGTTCCAATCCGGACGTGTCCGGGTGGCGGCGCTGGCTGAGAAAGACCGGGGCGAGACCAGCGCGTTCGACTTTCTGAGCGCAGGCACGGAACTTCGCCTGGGCCGGGCCCGAGTCACACTTGGTGATTTCACAGCCGGCCTCGGCCAGGGCCTGGTGTTCAGTGCGCCACAGTGGCGGAGCAGCCTTCTGAACGGAACCGACCGGGCGAACCAGACCACCCGACTGGCTACCTCGGCGGTTGAGGGGTCATACTTGCGCGGAGGCGCGGCAGAAGTGAAGGTCGGCAGATGGAATGTGTCTGCGCTTGGGTCGTACGCAGGCAGAGACGCGAGACTCAACGAAGACGGGACCGTGGAGCGCCTGGTCGGGTCCGGCGTGCACGACGACTCGGTTGCGCTGGCCGGCCGAAACGCGGTCCGTGAGGGGACTGTCGGGTTCGGTGCCGGGTATCACAGTAACCGGGCCGGAGTCGGGCTTGCCGCAGGGTACTCGAAGTACAATCGTGTGTTCGCGCCAGCGGACTCGAGCAGCTCCTTTGTCGGGCGTGAGGTGCTCGCTGCCGGGGTGAACGCTGAGTTCAAGCTCGTGCACTATGAGTTGGGCGTGGAGATGGCCGGGTCCAGCGGGCCGGGTCTGGCCGCCGCACTGGAACTGAACGGTGACTGGTCGGACTTCGACGCCCGCGTTTCTCTCCGCGGCCGCCAGGCCCGTTTCTTTGCGCCGCACGGCCGGTGGTCCAGTCTGACCGGGACCGCTGACCGCCTGGATGCGTCGGGCCGGCTGGCATGGCACCGTGGCGGTTCCGGCGTGGCTGTGAGCGGGAATACGTATCGGGACTTCGAGCTCGATTCGGTGCCGGCGAAGCTGGAACTGCGCCTCGGACAGGAGTTAGGCAGGCTGAACGCGGCGTTGACGCTGGGCGCGCGCTACCGGGCCGAACTGGAACGTCAACGGACCACCAAGGTCGAGCTCGGCGCAAGGGTCGGACAGGCGACGAACATGCGGTTGATTATGGCAGACGTCTATCCGGAGAAGAGAATGTCGCGCGGGACGATGGTCGCACTCCTTCTGACTCAGGGACTCGGGCGGGCGGAATTGGGCCTCACCGCGGCGCGACTGGCCATCAACGGGTCCGGGGTCACCATGTACCTGTCTGAGCCCGGAGCCGGTCGCATCGGCTCATCCTACAGCACCGGCATCTCGGCCTGGCGCTTGTCAGCGGGCTGCGGGGTGCGAATCGGCGAATGGCTGCGGCTGGGATTGAAGGCAGGCTGCGCATGGAAACCGCAGCCGGTTCTGGACGGAGCAGCGCAACTGGAATTGGAGAAACGATGATTGACTACCACGTTCACCCTGACTTCTCACCGGACGCCGAAGGCTCGATTGAGGCGTACTGCGAGCGGGCCGTAGAGTTGGGCCTTGAGGAAATCTGCTTCACGACTCACTATGAACCGGACCCGGCGCGCCGGGACTACGAGGAGGTCCGTGTGAACGGCCGCGCGCAGCCGGTTGACTCGGACTGGCCGGACGCCTACTTCGCCGCTTTGCAGGCCGCCCGCACGAAGTTCCCCAGTGTAGCGGTGCTGGCCGGGGTAGAGGTCGGGTATGAGCCCGGGCTTGAGGGTATCATCAATGACTTCCTGCGTCGGCATCCGTTTGACTTCGTGTTGGGCGCGATACACTGTCTCGACCATGTCTCAATTACGTCGGGCGATGAGCTGGACCGGTTCAAGGCCGAGTACATGTCCCGAGGCCCGGAGTTCGTGGCCGAGCATTACCTGCATCACGTGCGCGTCGCGGCCGGATGCCAGCTATTCGACTTCCTGGCTCATCTCGATATCTACCGCAAGTACGTCGAGCCGCTCTATGACCGGCGATTCGGCGCGACTACCGACTCGGGACTTCCCTCGGTCCTCGATTTCGTGGCTGAGTCCGGCACCGGCATTGAGGTCAACTCCTCGGCCCTGCGCCGGGGCAACGCCGAGCCGTATCCCGCACGTCGCATCCTCAAGCTGGCCAGTGATGCGGGCGTCCGGGTCTTCACGGTCGGCTCAGACGCGCACCGGCCCGCCGACCTGGGCAAAGGCCTGGAGATTGCAGTTCAGGAACTCAAGGAACTTGGCGTCGAGCCCGCGCGGTTCCGTACCCGCAAGCTCGTGCCCGCGGTCTGAAATGAGTGTGGGGTGAGGTAAGTTCGTCAGCAGCGGCCGGCCAGCAGGATTGACGTGGGCGGGAAGGGTTATATAATCGTCCGATGTTGGGGCCGGGTATCCAGACAGGGTGCCTGCTGCCTCGTGGCGGTTGGCGAGTAGTGACTGGCGAATGAGGACAGAGAAGTTAGACTGAACAGGAGGCATGATGCACAGTAGAAAGGTGCTCGTTCTGGCCCTGCTGGTTCTGGCCGGCTCGGGCTTTGGCGCGTGGCTGTCTTTGGATGGCCGTGACGCGCAGGCGCCGGTGGTCAGGATTACGAGCCAGGGCTCGAATGCGACCGTGATTGACATCACGGTGCATGGAGTGGAGACCGAGGCAAAGGACGTTGCAGGCCAGACGTATACCCTGGTGCGCCTGCCCGGCGAGCCCGCAGCCACCGGGCTTGTGGGTGCTCCCGGGCTGCCGCAGATTGTGCGCAACCTCGGGCTGCCCGACGGCGCGCAGGTCTCAATCGAGGTGCTGGAGAGCAAGTACCAGACGTTCACCGGCATGCTGGTCTACCCGGCCCAGAAGCCGCTGACCGACCTCGACCAGGAGAGCTTCACGATTGACAATGCGGCCTATTCGCAGGACGGTGAGTACCCGGGCGCACCGACGCAGGTCGCGTACCAGACCGTATGGCGCGGGCTGCCGTTTGCCAACGTCATCCTCTCGCCGGTGTCGTACAACCCGGCGCGGCGCGAGCTTAAGGTCTACTCGCACCTACGCGTGCGTGTGAGCCATCCGGGCATGGCGGTGCGGCGGCACATCGAGCCGTGGATGGCAGCCATCTACCGCAACAACATTGCCAACTTCGACCAGCTCAGCACGGACATAGCCTGGAACGAAGACCCGGGCGTGCGCTACCTGGTCATCACCACGCCGAACTACTCCGGCACCTGGCTCGACAGCCTGGTGAACTGGCATCAGAAGCAAGGCATCGAGACCCGGGTCATCGCCAAAACGGGTTGGACCGACGCCGAGGCCAAGGACTCGATTGCGGCCGAATATGGTCGCCACACCCCGGCCCTCCTGCGCTGGGTGCTGCTGGCCGGCTCCCAGACCGAGGTGCCTCAGCACACGTACGCGGGTGTGGGCGCGGCCGACATCTGGTATGGCGACGTGGAGCCGCCGGCCGGAGACGACTACTTCGAGCTGGGCGTGAGCCGGCTCTGCCCGGCGGACACGGCCGACCTCGCCAACCAGGTGCGGAAGACCCTGAAGTTCGAAAAGAACCCGCCGACCACAAACGACTGGTGCAGCAAAGTCACGCTGGCCGCGCACAACCAGGAATACCCGGGCAAGTACTCGGAGTGCACCCGCGGCATCTACCACTATCCTTACGCGCTGTACCACTACACCTTTGACACCATCATGGGCGGGGCCAACGGCACGAACGCGATGGTCGTCTCCGACATCAACGAAGGCCGGGTCGTGGTGAACTACCGCGGCCACGGCAGCGAATACGAGTGGTGGGCGTGGGACCAGACTTCTACCAGCCTGACCGCGACCCAAATCACCTCGCTGACCAACGGCGACCTGACGCCGGTAGTCATCAACTGCTGCTGTCTCAATCACGTGCTCTCCTACTCCGGCGGCCCGTGCCTTGGTGAGTCGTGGATGTCCAAGTACCCGGGCGGCGCAGTCGCGTCGCTCGGTGCCTCCGAGGCGTCGTACACGATTCCGAACCACGGCTGGGACTCACTGCTCATCCGCTGTCTCGGTGATACGTACACGCACAGCATTCCGGGCGTGCGGGACTACGTGTGCCCGGTCTGGGACCTCGGTTGGATGCTCTGCAACGCGGACGCCTACGCCGTGCACTACTACGGTTCACAGGGCGGGACCGACAACGCCCATATGTACTTCTGGCTCGGCGACCCGGCCCTGAACGTCTGGACCGGCGCGCCGCAGACCGCCGACGTCAGCTACCTGCCGGTGGTGCCCCTGGGCAGTTTCGACCTTGAAGTCTCGGTCCAATCCGGCGGTTCTCCGGTCGCGAACGCGCTGGTCTGCGCCTGGAAGCAGGGCGAGTTCTACGCGACCGGCCATACCGACGCCTCGGGCGACGTGACGCTGGCGATTGAGGCGACCACGCCGGGTGACTTCTCGGTCACGGTGACCGGTCACACGATTCTGCCGTACGAGGGCACGTGCCTGGCCCGCACCAGCGGGACAGCCTATGTCATGTACCTGCGCAGTACGGTCGACGACTCGCCGCCGAACGGCAACGGCGACGGTTCCATCAACCCGGGCGAGACCATCATCCTGCCGACCTGGGTGAAGAACCTCGGGGATTCGGCGGCCAACAGCCTGGGTGCGAAGCTCCGCATCAGCGACGCGTACGTGACCCTGGCCGACTCGTCTAAGAGTTTCGGGAACATCGCGGCGCACGACTCGGCGTTCACCGGGCCGGACGGGTTCGAGTTTTCGGTGGCACCGGCGTGCACCAACGGGCACCGGATTCACTTCGTAATGCAGTGCCGCGACGCCAACGATTCCGTGTGGAACTCGAACATCTACCTGCGCGTCGGCGCGCCGTACCTGGCGTACGGCAGGCTGGAGGTGGCAGACACCATCGCGGGCGGCAACAACAACGGCCGGCTGGACCCGAATGAGCGGGCCCAACTGATTGTCTTCGTGAGGAACACGGGCTTCGGCAACGCGTCGAACGTGACCGGTGTGTTGAAGTCCGGGGACGCGCGGCTGACGGTCGAAGACTCGGCCGGCAGCTTCGGCACGATTCCAGCCGAGAGTACGCGCGGCAACGCCGGCGACCCGTTCATCGTACAGGCGCTGACCATGCCTCCGGAGACTCCAATCCCGTGTACCCTGAAGGTTACGTGCGGGGCACAGACGTGGACCCTGGCGTTTTCGCTCGTGGTCGGCGAAATCAGAACCGTCGACCCGATACCGGACGGCCCGCGCACCCCGGCGCAGTACTGGGCCTACGACGAAACCGACACCGGCTACGTTGA
>CAIVTL010000237.1 GCA_903908785.1 Caldifarciminota bacterium
TATGCCGCCGTTACCATTCAGTCAAGAACGACAGTGCAGGCGTAAGTAGTTGTTACACAACAAACTATGGCGACAGCCAATTCAGCAGCCAGCCTGACTGTGGCGATTACTGTGGTTCCCTAACTGATTTGGGGAACCGTTGGGGGGACGGTCCCCCCAACGGTTCCAGGACTGGCTGGTTGAATGATTCTAAGACTCGTTCGTAGAACGACTTGTCGATAGAATCATGGGTCGAATTGGCAACTGACTTGCAGTCTCGGTGGATGGACGAATCGTCGGCTGGTTCCAGAGATGATTTGTAGAATCAGTTCAGGGTTCGATGGACTAGTCGCTTGTGGGACGAATTGAGGAATCGAATGTGGGTTCAGTCGGCTATTCGATTGGCGATTGAATTGGGGAATCGTGGTCACTGGTGTTGCCGCGGCTGCGGTTGGCGGGGTTGGTGTGGGTGTGAGGCAGGGCGTGATTGGCAGCGTGAGCCAATGGCTGCGTTCGGCTGTGATTCGCGTCGTGATTGCCGGCGTGAGTCACGCGCCGTGCCGGCCCGCGCTTGGCGTCGTGAGTGCCGACGCTGTTGAGATGGCGTGTGCGGCTACGCTTGCGATGGTGTGCGTGGTTGCTGCTGCGGTTCTGATGTGGTTCCCGGTTCACGCTGCATCAAGCCCGGCGTGTGCCGTGGTGTTGTGCATGGTCGCTCGACCTCTGTGCCGCGCGTCGGCGCAGGTCATTCGGCGCGGCGTGATGCGGGCACTCTGGCGTGGCCCGGGCGCGGTTGGATGGGGCGGCTTTCTTGTGGCTGCGAGCTTGGTTTGCTGGGCTGCTTCGTGTGAGGGACCAAAGGGACACATGGGACGAATGGGACAAGCGACCGTCGGAACTGTCGCTTTGGCGATTCGCCGACAATGCTTCCGGACGTGTCCGATGTCAAGGCCTTGGCCGACTTCCGGTCTTGTTCGTTCTTCGGTTGCCGGTCGGGTTGCGGGCCGGGTTCCGCAGGTCACCGGCAGGCGGCTGCCTGCCGGTGAGCGCAGATGGGGGAGGCGGTTCTTAGCGGTGCATCAGCCGGCGATGCGGCTGAGCCACTCCGGGTAGGCCATGGAGTCGCGTTCGGTCAGGGCCAGGCCGTGGGGCAGCATTTTGAAGAAGTGGCGCGCGACCTGTTCGAGGTCGGCAACCCGGCTCCCTTCGCCGAATGACTCGAAGGCGATGGTCCACCAGTATGAGCCGCGGACGTTCACTTCCGCCACTTCGGCTTTGCAGCCGCGGTCTACTTTCGTGTCGGCGTCGATTTCTTCAATCTGACCCGTGTCGTCAATGCGGAATTTCCTGAGCCAGCGATTCTTGGCGACCGGGAGCCAGTCCTCGGTGCTTCCCTGGAGAGTGCCGAGCCGTCGGGCGACGTCGACGTCTTCGTGCGACCATTTCACCCACGCGTCCTGCCAGCCCACCGATGCGCCGGTTGCCAGTGAGAAGGGTTCGGGCCTCCGGGTGCGGGCCTTGATTTCAAACTTGCGGCCGTCGCGTACCTTGACGCCGACTTCGTTGCTGCCGGGAAATACGAGGTAGGCATCGGTGCGGGGGGTCTCTTCCTTGCACAATTTCGAGCCGCAGAACCAGTCTTTGACTGCCGCAGGCAGGTGCTGGCGGAAGAACCAGCGTAGTTCAATACTTGGTTTCATGGTGTTTCCTTTCAAGCTGGCTTATTAGACTCCGCAACGGGCAAAACGAACCGCCCGGCCGGAGCCGGGCGGGGTGGCCGCGGACACGAGGCGAATTGAGGACAATTCGCTCTCGTTCCGTGCGCTATTCAATCCACTGCACGCCGGTGAGGCCGAGGTCTTCTTTCGTGACCGGGCCGAGGATGACCATCCAGTATTTGCCCGGGCTGATATGCTCGCGCGCGGCCGCGTTGACCTGGTCCAGAGTTACGGCCCGGATGCGGTCCGGGAATTTATCCAGCCAGTCCATGCCGTAGTGGAACAACTCCATGCTCAGAACCTGGTATTGCTTGCCGCCGCTGGAGCTGTAGGTGAGCGGGAAGCTGCCGGTGTAGTAGTTGTGCGCCTTCTCCAGTTCGGCTCGCGTCGCACCGGAGTCGTGCATGACCTGGATTACGCGCAGCATCTTTTCGATGGCCTCTTTGGGCTTGGCGGTCTGCACCGTGGCATGGTACGCGCCGGGCAGCGTGTTGCGGTCGAACCAGCAGCGGACGTCATAGGCGAGGCCGCCCTTCTCGCGCACCGTGATACCGAGCCGCGAGGACATGGCCGCGCCGCCGAGGATGTAGGACATCAGGCGGGTTGAGAACATGTCCGCATCGGTGGCCGTGATGCCGGGGTGGCCGAACTCGACGTAGGTCTGGTTCATGTCCGGCCGGGTGATGAGTTTGACCTTGATACCGTCGGGGAAGGCGGGGGCGAGGGGCGAGGGGCGGGGGACGGGGGCGGACGCCCACGAACCGAGGCGCTGCGTGATGGCGGCGACGAGGTCGGCGTGCTGCACGTCGCCCACGGCAACGATGAAGCAGTTGTTGGGCTTCACGTAGGTGCCGTGGAATGTGAGCAGGTCCTCCCGCTTGATGAGCGGAATCGAGACCGTATCGCCGTTCGTCGGGTTGCCGTAGGGCAGGCCCTGGTAGACGAGCTTCGCGAACTCCAGGCTGACCTGCGCCTGAGGTATGTCTTTCCTCCGCTGCGCATCACTGAGGAACTGGCTGCGGGCCAGTTCGACCTCTTTGGGGCTGAATGCCGGGTTGAGCACGGCGCCGGCAAGGAGGTCGAGGGCCGTGGGCACGTCTTTGGATAGTACCTGCGTGCCGAGGTTAATGAAGTCCCCGGACGCGGAACCGCCAAATGAGGCGCCGAGGAACTCGACCAGGCTGGTGATGGAGTCGCCGGACACGGTCGGAGTTCCCCGCGCAAGCAGGTAGGCGGTGAGAGCAGCGGTGCCTGCCTTGCCTTCCGGGTCGCAGGCTGAGCCCGAGCGGCAGACGAGTGACAGCGAGGCGGTAGGCAGCCGGTGGTCTTCATAGGTCACGACGATGAGGCCGTTGGGCAAAGAGTCGCGATAGAGAGGAAGGGCGGATAGGGAGGAAGTCAGAAGGCAAAGGCCAAAAGCCAAAAGGCAAAACGCCGACCATCTGCCATCTGCAATCTGCAATCTGAAGTGCCTCATCGTCCCTCCTTTGCGGAAACGAGTATGCCCGTGGTGCGGTTGTCCGGTTTCAAGTACTTGTGGCAGAAGTCGCGGACCTGCGTGGCGGTGACGAGCTGGATGCCGGATGGATAGAACTCAATTGCCCGCCAGTCGCCGTAGAGTATCTTGCACCGGGCGAGCAGGTAGGCCATGTCCGAGATGTCGTCGCGCTGGAAGAACTGACCGGCCAGCACCTGGTTGCGTACCTGTTGCAGCTCGCGGTCCGAGACCAGCTCGGTGCCGAGCCGGTCGAGCTCGGCCTGCACGACCTGCTCGATGCGGGGAATCAGGCTTTCGGCCTTGGGCGTGATACCGATTTGAAACAGGCCGGGGTCGCGGTCTACCGAGTTGCCGCCCCAGACGCTGGTAGCAAGTTGCAGCTCGGTGACGAGCTTCTTGTACAGCCGCGAGCTCTGGCCGGACCCGGCAATAGAGCCGGCCACTTCCGCGGCGAAGAACTCGGCCGTGTCGCGGGTTCCCGGGGAGTGGAAGCCGATGATGAGCGATGGCACCCTGACCCGCTTGCGGATGGTGATGCGTCGCTCGCCGTGCTGCTCCGGTTCAACCGCGTAGTAGTCGGCGCGGGTGACCGGTGCGCCCTTGAGTCCGCCGAAGTACTTCTCGGCCTTGACCTTGACGTCCGCGGGCCGGACGTCGCCGGCCACGACCAGAACGGCATTGGCCGGGTTGTAGTGTTCGTGGTACCAGTCGCGGGCCGCCTGGACGGTGAAGTGGAAAACGTCGTCGGACCAGCCGATGACCGGGTTGCGCGACGGATGGACCAGGCAGGCGGTCGCGCCGTATTCCTCCCAGAGCTCGGTGGCGGGGTAGTTGTCGTGGAGGCGGCGCTCCTCGCTCACGACCTGGTGCTCGCTCTCGAACTCCGAGTCGGGAAACACGCACTTGCCCATGCGGGAGGCCTCAATCTTCAGGGCCAGCTCGTAGCGGTCCTTGGCGAAGTCCTCGTAGTACCCGGTGAAGCTCTCGGAAGTGAAGCCGTTGTTGTTGCCGCCGGCCGAGTCAACGATGCGGTCGAAGTCGCCGGGCTTGTAGATGTCGGTGTGCTTGAACGTCAGGTGTTCGAGCATATGGGAGAGGCCGGTGTGGCCCAGCGGTTCGTCATAGGAGCCCACCTTGTAGTACACGTTGGTCGAAACCACCGGCGCGGCCGAATCCACGTAGACGATTACCGCCAAGCCGTTCTTGAGCGTGAACTCGGTGACCCGGGCCGCGAGCGGCTCGTTAGGCTGGCTGAGAAGCAGGAGGGACAGAAGCAGGTTCATTCATTACCTCGCAAGGACGACTCGCAGTGGGGCTGAGCCGCCCGGTTCAAGTGAAGCGAAATAGATACCCGCAGGAAGAGGAGCGGGAATGACGAATGACGAAGTGCGAATGACGAATGAGGAGAGGAGACGACCGGAGACGTCACGCACAAGTAGTCGAGTGCCTGCGGGCGGCGGAGTATTCAGTGAGAACCTCACCGAGCCGCGGGCCGGGCTCTGCGCCTGCAGAATTGGGGTTTGGGGTTTGGGGTTTAGGGTTTGTCCTGCTATCCCCACGTAGTCATTCACACCCTCAACCGCATCGATGTTGAACGTGCCTGAAGAGGTGAGTTCGACGTAGCGCACCGAGTCGAGGCCGACCGAGGAGAGGTCGAAGCTGGTCTGGGCGGAGTTGGCGGTGCCGATTGTGGTCCATGGGCCCTGCCAGGAGTTCGAGCCTTTGACCGTGGCCGTGCCTGAGCCGGACGAGCGGAACACGGTCAGGTCGGTGCCGGGTACGTTGTGCACGGCACGGTCCATGTCCAGGCAGAGTTGGCGGCCGGTCGTCAGGGGATAGGCGGTGCCGTCGTGCGGGCCGAGCACGATGTCGGCCCTTGGGTCGGCATTGTAGCTGCTCGGC
This sequence comes from Caldifarciminota bacterium, assembly GCA_903908785.1. Taxonomy (GTDB): domain Bacteria; phylum Hydrothermota; class Tepidihabitantia; order Tepidihabitantales; family Tepidihabitantaceae; genus UBA2258. The sequence continues at coordinate 5,098 of CAIVTL010000237.1, forward strand.
TCGCTGTAACAGTAGATGACCCGGAAGCCGAACAGCGGCGACAGTGCGGCGGGCGTCATCTGCATGTCTACCGTCACCGACGAGTCGCCGGAGTTGGGCACGACCACGCTGCTGACCGTGGTGTCGTGGTAGCCGGGCGCGCGGAACGTGACCGAGTAGGTTCCCGGAAGATAGAAACGGTGATAGTCGCCGAGCGTCGGGTCGTTGAAGCTGGGCCAATTGGCGGGGGAGACCCAAATCTGGGTATGGACCGGCTCGCCGCTCGTGGCGTCGGTTATCACTCCATGGATGCCCTGGCCCGCGCGGTGGTAGAATTCCAGTATGGCCGTCCGGTTCCGCTGGAACGTGGGCTCAATCTCCGCGGCGGGCGGAGTCTTGGTGAAGTTGATTTCGATTGACCAGCCCATCATTCCTTGCCCGTAGTCGTAGTCCTTGGTCGAGCCGTTGATAGGGTACATGCCCTGGTAGCCCTGACCGTGGTCGTAACCGTTCGGCACGATGTAGCGCAGTGAAAGGAATTCGAGGAGGGGTTTCTCCGGCGCGGTGTCCGGGCTGCAACTCCAAGAGTAGGACGCGAACTCGGAACCGGCGTGGAATGAGACGAATATCACGAACGGGTGACGCAGGATGTGCGCGAGCGAGGCCCGGTTCTCCGGCTCGGAGAACGGCGCGTTGCCCATTGCGTTCTCGTATCCCCACATCCAACCCCAGTTGCGGTTCAGGTCCACGCCGTTGCCGTTGGTGCGGTCTCCGGACACGTAGCCATCCGGGTTGTACATCGGTTGGAACCAGAGTTCGCGGGTGTTGACGAGCCGGGTTACGAGAGTGTCGGTGCCATAGTTCGAGACCATGTACTTGAGCATCTCGAATGCGACCGCCCAGCCGATTTTCTCGTCGCCGTGGATGTTGCCCTCGAAGTGGATTGCCGGTTCATTCTCATGGATGAGCGGGTTGGCCGAAACTTTCATCGCCAGCAGCAGGTTGCCGTTGTAGCTCGTGCCGAGGGTTTCCAGTTTGCAGATGGTCGGGTTGTTCTGGGCGATGGTCGCCATCGTGTCGCGGAACTGGGCGTAGGTCAGATACTGTCCGTCCGAGCCGTTGGCGGCATAGATGGCCGTGATGTTGGGCGTTACGACGCGGACCGAGAAACCGATGCCGGCGAGCGCGGCCTGCTCAGCCGCCGAGGCCTCGGCGAAAACGCCGTCGGAGCCGACGCTATTCACCAGCGCGCCGGTCCCTTCGATTGACCGGACGTCGCTTGCGCCCGCGTTCGTGACAATAACGAGGTCTCTTGTCGTCGCCGCCATGGCTGACCCGGCGGCGCAAAGAATGACAAGTGCGAAACCAAGAACGAATCTACGCACGTTTCCTCCCTGGAACCTGTAGCAGCAACACGGAACATTATCCCGTCGGGCCGGGGGGTTGCTGAGCCGGCCCTTCCGGGATCGACCGTTTATCATAGCCGCCCGCCTCCGGAATGCAAGGACTCGCCGAACGGAGCCGAGGTTTCTGCCCGGCGGGGACGGAAACAGTGATACGGGCGGTCACTTAGGACGCGGCGCTCGAAGTCGGGTCTTGCCAGCCGGTTTCTTGTCGGTATGCTGTCATCGGCGCGGCTGCCGGCGGCAGGTGACGTGGCGGTCGCTCGACGAGTCACGGTATTTGACCGGACCAGGTCGGTCCCGCCCGATCGCGTCGCGGCAGAGCGGAGTCGGCCGAGTAGATGGAGGAGCGAGTGCCGTCGTCGGAAGGCGCCGCGCCGATGGCGAGGTTGATAGGCTGAGACCAAGGAGGAATTTGATGCGAATCGTGTTGTGTCTGGCGTTGCTTGTACCGGTTTTGGCGCTGGCTGCAGGCAGCAGGGAAACGGTGGTTGCTCCGGTGGCGGGAACGGCGCAGGCAATAGTGCCGCCTCGGGCCCTTGTCGGTACGACGGAAATCGTCGGTGGCACTGTCTACGACGCGGCGGTGAACGGGCCGACCTACCGATTTGTCGTCAACTCACCGGCCGACGGGATTCACATCGCGTGGATGTGGTCCAATGATACCATCGGCTCGCAGACTGACCTCAATATGCGATACAACTTCTACAACTACCCGACCCGGACGTGGAACTGGATTGACCCGGACTATATGTTGTCCGGGTTCAACGTGTTCGGGGAACGCGCGGCCTTCGGCAGCCTGGGCGTGAACCTCAGCACGGGGGCGGCCGTGGTTTCCTGCCAGGCGGGTTCGGCCCCAGTCCGGCCGGTTGTGGCTCGCGACATCGTAGCCGGCGCCGGCGTCTTTGAGTTCTGCGACGGTTCGCCGACCCTCGACAACCACCTGTGGCCGCCGATTGCTGTCGATACCGCCGGCGGCGTTCACATGGCCTGCTTTGACAGCCCCGGTCGCCAGAACCTCTGGTATTCGAAGTGCGACCCGTGGTGCACCTGGTCGCCGCCGGTGCAGTCCGCCCCGGTCGCGCCGACATTCCCGACCCAGCAGGTCGCGTGTTCCAGGAGAAGTAATAAGGTATGCCTGACCTGGGTTGAGGCCGTTGACGAAGTGTTTCCTCACCCGGGATTCTACCGCCTGTCCGGTGACCGCGGGTCCACGTGGGACGCTCCGGTCGCCCTCGGTTATCCGCCGGCGTATTCGAGCTCGCCGGACACGGGCGCGAGCTACTACGTCACTTCACTCAACCCGTTCTATGACCTGCAGGACCGGCTGCACATCGTGGTGGACGTGATGCCGATTATTCACTATGGCGGCGGGGCCGATACGGCGTTCCGCTGGCCGAACGAGCTATGGCACTGGTGTGCGGACAACACGCCGCACTGGAGTAAAGTCGCCCGCGCCGACGGCGACGTGCACGCGACGTATGACCCGGGCGCGAACGCCCTGCTCGCCTGCCGGCCCCAGCTTGGCACGGACAGCCGCGGCAACCTGTTCGCCACATGGGAGCAGTTTGATACGACCAA
>CAIVTL010000238.1 GCA_903908785.1 Caldifarciminota bacterium
CCTGACGGCTGCTATTTCGTGAAGCTCGATGACCACGACGGCAGCAAGCCGATGAAGGTCATCATATCTAAAGGGAGGTAGAGTATGCGGAGACCAACGTTCCTGCTGGCGTTCGTCGCTCTGACGGCGCTGGCCAACGTCCGGGTCTATGACATAGCCCCGTACAAGTGTTACGAGGGCTGGACGGCTGGTGGCTACGAGAGCTACGTCGGGCAGCAGTTCGTCGCCTGCGCTGATTCGCTCGTGTATGCGGAGTTCTTCGCGGGCCAGAAGCCGACGCACAGTAACGACGGATACCTCGTTCAGGTCGTGGACGGTGGTGCAGAACTGTACCGAGGCAACGCGTCGGATACGCTGCAATGGGCGTACGTCAGGGCAAACCTGAGCAAGTCACCTGGCGCGCCACCGCTGGTTCGCGGCAAGACTTACTTGCTGAAGGTATCGCACACCGGCGCGCAGCGTGTGAACTACTTCTTCGACCCGCGGAACAGCTACTCGTACGGGGCGATTTCGGCCGGTGGCGGCGAAGGGCATCCCCCGCCGCAGACCACCGACGACCTTGTCTGCCGCATCGTAGGTCGCATGGATACCATTGCGCGGACGCTTTTTGCGCCACGGCCATCCTGCCGTCATGGGTGCTCGACACTTGGGCGGCACGGGCGCGGGAAGCGGGTCTCGGCTGGACGACCATGTTCTTCGACTGGCCCATGATCGACACCGGCCCATCCGGACCACCTAATTGGTATGTGGACGAGCAGATACACTGTCTCTGCGACGACGCCGGCCTTGCCGGGCAGGTCGTCGGGGTTCTGCGGATGTGCCCGCCCTGGTTCAGTTCGCGGCCGCGGATCGCCTCCGGTGCGGATTCTTTCTTGTACTGCAGCATTTTCGCCGCCCCCCGAAAGCTCTGGGAACCGGTCAACTCCGACAGCAACTACCTTGCCCGCTACCTGCGGGCGCTTCTGTACCACACGGACTCGAATAGCCAACGGCCGTGCGACAAGGTCCATACATGGGAGCTGTATAACGAGCCGAATGAGGGATGCACCCTCGCCGTCAGACCTGACAGTTGGCCCGGCTACACCGGCTGGTGGCGGCAGCCCGACACAGAATACTACCCCTACTGCGACAGCACTCTGGAGAAGATGAGCGCGCTGTACATGAAGTTCGCCAGCGTGGCGGCGCAGGTGATTCGTAGTTGCCCCACGCACACGAACGACACGATTCTCATTGGCTCGATGTGCGCGGTCAACGCGGAGGACACGGCAAAGCGCCTGTTCAAGGGGCGCGATTGGCTGCAGGCGTGCTACACAGCGGCCGGGGACTCCAACTTGGGCCACTTCTGGGACGGGGTATCGTTCCATCCGTATGGACAGCCGGCGCTCTTCAGTCCGGACATGCTGGAAGAGCATGTGCGCGTGCTGCGCGAGATAATGAGGGAGCACGGTGACTACGGGGACCTGTGGAGCACGGAATTTGGCTGGGAGCGTAGCGGGGATCCAACCGAGTCACGTCAGCGGGGAGCCCGAGTCATGGCCCAGACCTTCGTAACGACCGAGGGTTCAAAGGGGCTGGCCCAGGGTGGCCTGGAACGGATGTGCTGGTGGGTATTCTACTATCCCAACCCCGGCTTCGGCAATGAGGCACTGCTGGACACAGTCTTGAATCGGCTGCCCGCGTTCTACGCATTCAAACAGATGACGCACACGCTGACCGGCAAGCGGTTCAACGGGCGGGTGACGACGGGCGACGCCTCGAAGGACAGCGCGGTGCGGATGTATGAGTTTGAGGACCCGGCCTCGCTGAAACGTACGTGGGTGTGCTGGAAGAACGCGCAGGGAACCGACCGGCCGCCACCCGAGCCGACAGTGCCCGTCAAGTTGCCGGTGAGGGCAGACACGATGCTCGTGGCCGGTCTGGACTACGACGGCAACCCATCGTCGGTCCCGGACTACGCAGGCACTGATGGGTGGCTGCAAAAGCTGCTTGGAACCCGGCCGGTGTTCATAGCCGAGGCCGGCGACACGTCGCGGTCGGACCTTGTCGTGGATTCGGCTCGAATGCATCCGCTGCGGCCATTGGTCGGCCTGCCGTGTACTCTACTCGCCTACGTCCGTGACCACGGTAGCCGGCAGCTCGACCTGAGCACGCGGGTCAGATTTGCCTGGAACGGCGACACCATCGCCAGTCTGCTTGTTCCCTGGGACACGACGCACGACGAGACGCACGTCTTCGCGGAGACGCTTCAGTCCGTGCCTGCATGGATGCACGGGACCGGTCTGCTTTCGGCCGAGGTCAACCCCGGGCAAGAGTTTGTGGAGTTGGGCATGGACGACAATGTGGGCTATCAGAGGACCGTCGTCCGGCGCGCGCCGGAAGGCGACATCGAGATTGTCAGCCAGGACGGACGCAGCAACCTGCCGCTGGCGCTGGTCGGGCTGCACTCAGTCGAGTGGGAGCGCGACACAAGCGGCCTCACACCCTGCGACAGCGCCCGGCTGCTGCTCTGGGCGTTCGACAAGGAAGACTCGTTGGTGGGAGCCGAGACCACGGCATGGTTCTCGGGTAGCGTCACCGACACCGTCGTGCGACTCTCGCTCGGCCAGGCACGATATCACATCCTGTATCAGGTGCTAGATTCCGCCGGTACGATGAGCGACACGTTTGGCGACACGCTGCATCCCATCATCGTCTTCGACTCGACGCCGTGCGCCGGTTCGATAGAACTCAATTCCGGGGCGCACTTCACTACCAGCACCGGCTGCTCACTTACGATTGCGGCTTCCGACGGCCTGTCCGGGGTGCAGGCCATGCGCATCGGTAGAGCCGAGCCGGTGCAGCTTGTCCAGGACTGCGGCTTCAACAGCACGTCTTCACCATGGGAATACTCCTCCGCCGGCCTGGACTCGGGCGGACTCGGCATGGCGGTGCTCCACGTCACGCCGGACAGCACGTGCCGGGTCAGACAGGACATCAACGTCAACTCGGTGCTGCCCTTGCTCGGCGACACGGTCCGGCTCTCGGCCGACCTGCTGGTGCAGGTGCCCGATACTACCGGTGATACCTGCGGCAGGCTCAGGCTCAGCTACATCTATGCCAACAACAACCCGACCCTGCCGGACTCGGTAGTTCCGGTCGGCTCTGTGGGCTTCCTTGGCGGCAGGCAGGCGATATGCGGCCTCGGCTGCCTTTCAACCGCCCTTGCCCTGCCCGCACCGACGGGCGGCACAAGTTGGACATGGACCGCAGCCCGGGTCGAAGTTGTCGCGGGCGGCCCCGGCACCGGCTCAGGAACGCTGTGGCTCGATAACGTCACTCTAAACCCCTCCGGCCCTGCGCCCGACTACTCGTGGTGGACTGCTTTCGACAGCACCGTTGCCTGCACTCTCAGCACCGGGGCCGGTGAGCATACGGTCTATGCCCTGCTGGAGGACTCCTGTGGCAACGAGAGCACTACCCCGCTCCGAGACGGCATTATCCTTGATGCCCTCGCGCCGATGGCCCACATAACCTCACCGGCCAACAACGCATTCGTCGGCGGGGTAGTCAACATTACCGGTTGGGCGTTCGATTCAGTCAAAGTGGCCGGAGACACCTGGTTCCAGGTGCGGAGGCTGGACTACAAGGCCACAGCCGACACGGAGTGGCTGGCGTGCGTACCCGACAGCGTAAGTCACACCCCGGTCTACAAGATCGGCACCGGCACCGGCCATCTGGGCAGCTGGAGCACTCTCGGTATCGCCAACGGCAACTACAACCTGCGGCTCACCGGTTGCGACAGCGCGGGTAACACGACGACGCACCAGATTGGAGTGAAGGTCCAGAACGGCCGGTTCATGGCCAGGAATACCGGTTCCGGCCCGGCCGGCGGTGAGGTCAGCCTCGACCAGGCGGGCTCGGACTTCGTCGGCTCAGCCACGGGCAAGGTC
>CAIVTL010000239.1 GCA_903908785.1 Caldifarciminota bacterium
CGGTATTTCCATCACTTGCTCTTAGTCAGATACTCCTCGTATTGAAACGCAGACCCCGAGTGCACACCGGCCCCCGGAAGCGGCGGTGTAACCCGAGAATAATCCTCGGAAGTCTAGCCTTTGGCTCGTGTTTGTCAATCGCTGAACAGGTGTTGACTGAGACCATCATTTTGGCATAGTCTTGGCGGGACTGAATACTGTGACCTCTCTTGTTCGCCCGTTTGGACTAGGCCTGCTCCTGGCCGGCATCGCCTTGGCCGGCTGGCAGGAGACTGACATCATTACCAACCGCGATACCAGCGACATAACGGCCCAGAGCAACGCCCGCAGCGTGGCCTGCGATGCGGCGGGTAACATCCACGTCGTCTGGCGGGGGAGGATTGGCGGCATCTGGCAGCTTTGGTATTCACATCTCGATGCGGGTGACACGCTGTGGGCCCCGAGCGAAACGCTGACCAACACGGCCGGTGGCGTCTGCGACCCGAGTTGCTTGGTCGGCGCGGACCAGTCGTTCTATGTTGGCTGGAATGACAGCCTGACCGGCACCATCAGGCTGATGAGGCGTGACCCGACCGGGCAGTGGGATTCGCTCGAGAGCTTGGCTGGAGAACCTGGCGACAGCATGGTGTCACTTGCATCCGATAACAGCGGGGTCTTGCATGTCGTCTGGCGGAGAGAGGGTAGTCCGTGGCCTGCGGTCTACTACGCTTCGTACCGAGAGAGCGGCTGGAGCGGTGTGGACACAGTCGCTGCCGGTGCGGCTTGGCCTTCTGTCGCCGGCAGCCCAGACGGCACGGTCATGGTGACTTGGAGTGAAGCCACCAGTCCGAACAGGATAATGTCACGGCGACGCGTTGCAGGGGAGTGGCAGCCCGAGGAGGTCGTGTACAACGCAAGCCGGGGCAGCAACCCGAGTGTGACTTGTGGTGGGGACAGCTTCTACGTCGCGTGGCTCTCCGGTCAGTTTCCCAACCAGCATGCTCTCGTGCGGGCGTGCTCTGCCTCAGTCTGGTCGGACACCACTAGACTCAACGTCTGGCGTGTGGTACAGCCGGGCATCTCGATTGCCGCAGACGTTGATGGTGCGCTGTGCGTCGCGTGGTCGGGCTACGACGCGGGCAGCCCGAGCATGACGCAAGTGCAATATCGTGCGCGGCCGGCCGGCGGGTCCTGGCAGAGCCCGGAGAGTCTCACTACTGCCCCGAGCGGAGACAGGATGCGGGTTTCCGTTTCTGCGCGACAAGGCTCAGTTCAAGTCGCGTGGTCGGATTGGCCTACTCTCTCGTTGCCACCCGCCGTTCGCCTGCGGCGGTACGAGCAGCTACATGACGTCGGGGCCCTGTACGTGTTGCCCGACACGGTTGATTCGGGCACGGCCGTGGCGCCTCGGGGGTGGCTGAAGAACTGCGGCGACTTTGCAGAGGTGAACATACCGGTGTGGCTCAGCTTCAGCGGGTACTGCGACGTGGAAACGTTGCCACGACTGGCTCCGGATGATGTTGACCGTGTCCAGTTCGACACAACGATACTCACCTCGCGCGGCCTGCACGCTGTCCTGTGTTCGACTGCACTGGCCGGAGACGCAAAGCCTGCCAATGACGCCGTCCGCGACTCAATCTTCGCGCGCGTACGGGACGTCAGCTTGGATAGCATACTCGCGCCCGACAGCGCGGTGTACGACACTCTGTTGACCCCTTGCGTCCGCGCACGCAACTGCGGCAATGTGGTGGCGAGTGCCACCGTCTATGCTTGGATTGACAGTGCTTACTATCGCGACTCGATGGTCGTCCAGCTCAGCCCTGGCGGTGACTCGCTGGTGACCCTGGACTCGTGGAGAACGACACCCGGCTTCCATACGTTCCGCTGCTCGGTTGCTTACGTGGCCGATGCTCGTCCCGAGAACAACACCTTGAGCAAGCAATTCCGTGTGGTTGTCACGGATGTCGGAGTCTCCGCTATCCTGTCGCCATCCGGCACGGTTGATTCGGGCTCGACAGTTGCCCCTTTTGCGGTTGTGAGGAACTACGGAACCACAGCCGCGACGTTCTCGGCTAGGTTGGCTGTGGACACCGTGTACAGCGACACAGCGCTAGTGACGTCACTTGTCCCGAGCGAGAGTGCCTTCGTGGCTTTCGACGCTTGGACGCCGACCATGCGAGGAACGCATGTCGTGCGCTGCTCGACGATGCTGGGAGGCGACAGGAATCCGGGCAACGACCTGCAGTCGTGTTCGGTGTTCGTCCGCGTTCGTGATGCCGCGCCGGTCGAGATTCTTAGCCCGGCCGAAATCATCAGCAGGGGAGAAGTCCGGCCGCGGGTGAGACTCGCGAATCACGGGAACCAAGTGGCGAGCATCCCTGCCAAGTTTGACATATTGCATGACGCCGCACACGTCTACTCCGAGTCCACTACCGCCACGGTTGCAGCAGGTGACAGCCTCGAGGTCGAGTTCCTCCCGTGGCTGGCGCATGGCGACACCTATGAGGGAGTCTGCATGACTTCGCTGGACGATGACATGCGCGCCGAGAACGACACGGTGCGTCGAGGATTCATCGTGGCGCGGGTTGACGCCGGAGCATTGGCGATTCGCGTCCCGCGGGATACGATTTCTGAAGGCTGCGTCGAACCGAGAATCCTCGTCGCCAACTACGGGTACGAGCGCGCGACGTTCCACGCTCATTTCACCTGCTTGCGGCAGGATTCCACCGTCGCATATCACGATTCGGAGTACGTCGTGCTGGATACCATGCGTCCTACGGAGGTTACGTTCCGGGAATGGAGGGCCGGGCCCGGGGATTATGGGCTGATGGCCAAAGTCAAGCTGGGGTACGACGAGAATCCCCACAACGATTCGGTTTGCTCCGCGGTGTATGTCGAGTCACTCGAGAGCAGGCACTGGAGGGAACGTGCATCGGTGCCGCGCGGGCCCTGGGGCAGGAGGGTGAAGGACGGCGGGAGCCTGGTCGCGGTTGCCGACGGGCTGCTTGCGCTCAAGGGCGCGAACACGCGCGAGTGCTATCGATACTTGGCGGCCGCGGATTCGTGGGCCGCGCTTGCCGAGATGCCTCCCGGCGACAGTGGACACCGGGTCAGGGCCGGCGCGGCGTTGTGCTGGGACGGCAATGATGCGGTGTTCGCCCTGAAGGGCACCGGGACGCACGAGTTCTGGCGGTACGATATTCCCGGCGATTCCTGGCACGCGCTTGCGAGCATGCCCGAGCACACGAGGGGCGCGAGATGCGGCTGTGGACTCGCGTTCGTGCCGGTTGAGGACACAGACATGGTGTTCATGGTTAAGGGCAGCAGTACCCGCGATTTCTTCGTGTACTGGGTCAGGCAGAACGAGTGGCACGCCCGCCGGCCGCTTCCGACCGGACCGGACAGCACGACTGCCCGATACGGGACGTGTCTGGCTCTGCTCGGCGGACGCATCTTTTGCCTCAAGGGTGGAACGACCGAGTTCTACGAGTACTTCCCCGACGGCGACTCGTGGTTTGAAAGGGCCGGCCTGCCACGCCTCGGTCGCGGCAACCAGCGGAAGAAGCCTGCCAAAGGTGCGGCTCTTGCTTCGGACGGCAGTCGGTTCTTGTATGCGTTCAAGGGTGGTGGGGTCAACGAATTCTGGAGCTACGACTCAAGGGGCGATTCATGGTCCCAGCTCGATGACATTCCGCGGGGCAACTATCGACGCAAGGTCGGACGTGGTGGAACGCTGGCCTGGCTTGGCGGCCGCGCGTACGCGCTGAAGGGCGGCGGTTCCAATGAGTTCTGGTGCTTTGACCCGTTAGCCGCCTTGGCGGGGACTCCCGAGTCCGGGCGCGGAGCCGAGGCCGAAGCCGCTGTCGTGCCCTTGCCGTTCACTCGGCGTGCGCCGGCTATCATGCGTTGCGGGCGGCTGGCCGAATACCCGGTGCCGAATGGCACGACGGGGGTTGTCGTTATTGACGCCACGGGCCGGGTCGTCGCGCGGCGAGTGGTGGCACCGCCGCTGGTCGAGCTGCGCTTCAGCCGGCCGGGAGTGTATTTCGTGCTGACGAGCGGCGATTACGGGTCGTCCGTGGCGAAGACGATGGTTGTCCGGTAGCCGGCTCACGCCGTTCCCACCGGCGTGGATATCGTGAAGGTCGTGCCGACACCGGGCGCTAGTCCGTTCGCCAGTTTCTTATCGAGGGGAAGTCGAGCGTCTGGGGCACGCCGTGTCGGTGGCGCCAGTTCTCTTCGGGTATCTGCAAGCCGAATTCCTCGACCTCGAATGCAAGAGGCGGCGTGACGCGGGCTTGACTGGTGCTGTTGGTGAGTAACGTCAAGCCGGTGTGGGCAAAGGGGTGGGCTGTCGCTGCTGCGGTTGTCTCAGTGCCCCAGCCGCCTGAAACTTGCAGGGCGGACAGGTAGGTGGTCTTCATAGCAACGAATTCCTTTCTCGGGACGCATGCGGCTCCTGCGAAACCAGTGGCAGGGGAGAGCGAGAGAGTGTCCTCCCCTGCCGGAGACAAGACGGAAGCCCGCTTCACGCGTCCGGGCATTATGAAGCGAACGCCGAGCGGGCTTTTCATCTCGGAGAGATGATAGCTGACCATAGTTCGGCAGGTATAAGGAAAGTGTCAGGCGATGGTTAGCCGTTCGCGCGCCGGCCCCCAGCAGCAGGCCGGGCTCGCCGCAGCCTGCGGCCAGCGGAAGCGCTCCACGTGGCAGTCGCCAATTGAGGGGCTTGGCCGAGTCGAGACAGGAGAGGACGGCGGCGCCAGGCTCAGAGAGAAGACAGCCGCAATGCATATGCGGGTCAGACAGGCGGATGACCCGCGTATGATCGCCTGCCTTTCTCCGGGACGGACGTGCATCCACCGTGGGATGCAGGCAGGGGAGGGCGAGGACTGAACCCTCCCCTGCCCAAGGCAACTGAGCGATATCCCTTGCTCCGTCTGGGAGACTGCTACCAGCAAAAAGACCAAACGAACGGAGAACAGTAGCGAGCCCTCATTCGGTCAGTATGAGGAGGAAGTTAGGCTTCGGTTAGGTGAAGGAAAGCGCGAAATCCTCGGTTCCGGAGACTCTTCGCCTCACGTTTCAGAAAGACAAACCCATGCGGTGCCGCCGGGCGCAAAGGACAGTAAGTTACAGGATATTAGGCGGCAGGAAGCGTAACGCGGAAGGTCGTTCCGACTCCCGGGGTTGACTCGACCGAGATTTCGCCCGAGTGGAGCAGGACGATATGTTTGACGATTGACAGACCGAGGCCGGTGCCGCCAAGCTGGCGGGAGCGGCCTTTGTCTACAACGTAGAAGCGTTCGAACAGCCGGGGCAGGTGCTCGGGTGCGATGCCGGGGCCGGTGTCGCGGACCTTGATGACCGCTTTGCCATCCTCGCGGCCGAGAGCGAGGTCGACTTCCCCTTTGTCTGTGTACTTGACCGCGTTGTCGAGCAGGTTGATGAAGACCTGTTCCAGCTTGAACCGGTCTGCACGCAAGGAGTTGCCTGCGTCAGGTGCCGAGAGTTTTAGCTCAATCCCTTTATCGCGAGCCCGTTTCTCGAAGAGCGTGAGCATCTGTCCGGCGATTTCCTTCAGGTCGACGTCCTCAAG
>CAIVTL010000240.1 GCA_903908785.1 Caldifarciminota bacterium
CAAAACAGCGCCTGTGCCGCCGGCGTTGACCCGGTTACGCTGGAAGTGGTATTGCGGGGCGGCCACTGCCCTGAGACGGTGGTGTCCGCAGCCCAAACCAATCTCGGACGGGTTGCCAACCTGGAACAGCACGCGGCCCAAGTCAGATGGTCGTTGCCCGACCGAGCAATCTCTCTCTCGATCGAACTGGAGGGAAGCCGTTTGCTGGCGCACGTTGTGGCGGCGAAATCCGGCGAGTTCTCCTTTCCAATTCTCCCCGCGGCTGGTCCCGCTAAAGGCTGGATCCTGCCGTTCTTTGAAGGGGTGTATGCTCCGTGCGGCGACGGGAAATGGGAGTCGTTCCTCACCAATCGCGGCGAGCTGAATATCACGGCCGATTTGACCATGCCTTTCCTGGGGCTGGATTACGGCCGCGCGACACTCACCTGCATCCTGACCAACCCGTTCAACAACCAACTGGAGTTTCGTCGCTCGCCGGACAGCACGTTACAAGCGAAGTTGACCCACCAGTTCACCCGCAATCATCCGGTGAAGGAATACGGGGTGGTCTTCGAGCTGGGAACCAACTCGCTCGTCGAGCCCGCGCGGCTATACCGGCAGTGGCTGATTCAGCGGGGCGAGTTCGTCAGCCTCAAAGACAAGATCCGGAAGACGCCCGAGGCTAACAAGCTTCTGGGTGCGGCGCACGCTTATCTTTGGGGCCACGAACTCCTGACCCAGGACGATGTGACCGACTGGAAGGCGTTTGCCCGGGAACTCAAGACCCAAGGCGAGACTCCCGCGGCGTCGCCCGGCAGACGGATTTGGGCCCTGATGAAGCCGGAGGGCCGGGACTTCGTGACCAAGCTCCTTGCAGCCCAACGGCCGGACAGATACATGAAGTCACAGATCGCCGCCGACCTCAACCGTCTGCTCCGGCAGCGTGACCTTTATGACGAACCGGCCTGGCGTGGCGTTGCGCTGGACCCGGATTGCGCGGCTCGGTTGAAATCCGACCCAGACAAATTGAGCCAGGCGGATCTGTGCCGGCTAAACTCGCGCTTGCTGGCCGCGGCGTTCCCGAATTTCCTGGTCAAGCCGGAAACGTGGGGCAATGGGACTTCGCCCAAGATGATCCAGCAGCTTGCGGCGGCGGGCTTCGACCGCCTTTGGCTCGGCAGCGATGGGTGGGAGGGTTTCCTGGACCGCCCGGAGACGGTGACCGCGGCGAAGCAGGCCGGGTTCCTCATCGGCCCTTACGATTCCTATCACAGCATTCATCGTCCGAACGAGCCGGACACCTGGGAGACCGCGCAGTTCGACCCGGCGCTCTATGAGACCGGGGCCATCGTCAATGCCGACGGGAGCAAGCGGCGCGGCTTCAAGCAAAAGGGCTTCCTGCTCAGCCCCGACGCGGCGCGGCCCTACGTGGAGAGACGGGTGTCGGGTTTGATGGCGGCCTTCCGCGCTAACTCGTGGTTCATTGACTGCGACGGGTTCGGGGAATTCTCTGACGACTACTCGGACAAGCATCCCGCGACGCAGCAATCCGACATGCAGTCCCGCATTGCGCGGATGTCGTGGATTCGCGACACGTTCGGCGCGGTGATTGGCACCGAGGGCTGCTCGGCCGGCGTGGCCGCGAGCGTTCACTTCGCCCACGGGATCATGACTCCCGTCATTGGCTGGGGCGACCCCGACCTGATGAACAAGCAATCGAAGTATTACCTCGGTGCCTATTATCCGCCCGAGGAACCCCAGGTCTTCTTCAAGCCCGTGCCCCTCAAAGAGGAATACCGCTACATCTACTTCGAGCCGCGATTCAGACTGCCGCTCTTTCAGACGGTGTTCCATGACTCGGTGATCGCCACGCACCATTGGTCATTTGCCAGCCTGAAGAC
>CAIVTL010000241.1 GCA_903908785.1 Caldifarciminota bacterium
CATCATCATGGCTCAACATGGTCGAGCGTTGGTTCCGGGATCTGACGGTGAAGCGGCTGCGGCGAGGCAGCTTCGACAATGTGCCTATCCTGAAGAAGGCGATCGCAGACTACATTGCCACGAGCAACCAGAACCCGCACATATTCGTCTGGATCGCCACCGTCGAGAGCATCATGCGCAAGATAGCCAAATGTAAAGAAGCGTGTGACGCACTACACTAGCCCCTACCCCCTTGCCCCTCGTCCCCCGCCCCACCTCCCCGGTCCATAGCCCAAAGTCGACGGTCTCTGGTCTCCAGTCTCCTGTCGCCCGCCCCCTGCCTTGACTCTCGGTGCTTCGCCTCTAGAATCTGATCCAAAGGAGTAAATAATGCCACAGGAAGAGAACCGACCAACGCCCCAGGGCCCGCCGGTACAGATTGAAATCGGCGAGAAGGAGTCCGAGGGCGTCTATTCGAATTTCGTGCTCATCGCCCATTCGGCGTCCGAGTTCATCATCGACTTTGCCCGCATTCTTCCCGGCCTGCCCAAGGCCAAGGTTTTCTCGCGTATCGTAATGACGCCGCAGCACTCGCTGCTGCTGCACAACGCGCTGGCCGAGAACATCAAGAAATACGAAGACCGTTTCGGGAAGATAAAGCTCCACGGCAGAGAAGAAGACATGGCCAAGAGCATGGGGTTCTGACCGCGCCGAGAGCGCGGGAAGTACGAAGTCCGAAGTCAGAATGACGAAGTCCGGCGGGAAAACGGGGACGGTCCCCAAAGCGGTACAGCCCCCGTTTTCCCCCAAATCTAAAGTCCAAAGTCCAAAGTCCCTAGTCCAAGGTCTGATGTCCCGCGACCTGCTCAAGAGGCTGGGGGCGATTGCCCTCCGCCTCGGCACCCGGTCGTTCCTGGTCGGCGGCCCGGTGCGCGACTTGATTCTCCGCCGCGCGAGCCCCGACCTCGATATCGCGGTCGAGGACAAGCCCCACGAGTTCGGCGCCGTCGTCGCAAAAGAGTTCGGCGGCCGCTTCGTCTTCCACTCCCGCTTCCTCTCCGGCACCATCCTCTCGCCTCTTACCTCTCGCCTCTCGCCTCTCGCCCACATCGACATCACCCAGACCCGGGCCGAGACGTATGAGCGGCCGGCCGTGCTACCGGCAGTGAGGCCGGCAAGCATCGTTGGCGACCTCGGCCGTCGTGACTTCACCATCAACTCCATGGCTTTGGAACTCACGCCCGGCTCGTTCGGCACGTTCATAGACCCCTTTGACGGCAGGGCCGACGTAACGCAACGCCGCGTGCGGGTGCTCCACGCCCGCAGCTTCATTGACGACCCGACCCGTATCTTCCGCTGTATCCGTTTCGCCACCCGGCTCGGGTTCGTAATCGAACAGCAGACGCTGGAGTTGCTGCGCTCGGCAATCGAGCAGCGCCGACCCGCGTTCCTCACGCCCGAGCGGATTCTCTACGAACTGCGGCTCATCTGCGCAGAACCGCTGGTGCTACCAATGGTCCAGGCACTCATCCGTGAACGGGTGCTCGAAGCCGCCTGGGGCTGGACCCCGCCGCGCGGGTTCGTGAGTGGGATGGCGAAGCTGCTGCGGGCTCCCCTCGGGACACGATCCGAATCCGGCTTGGGACACGATCCGAAATCGCCGAGCCGATTTCGGTCAGGTCCCGCGCCGGACCTGCTCTTCATGTACTGGCTGAGCGTGCTGCCGGTGACCGACCGATTCCCTATCCGCAAGGAGGAACGGGACGCGGCCGAAGCGGTCGGGGAATTCGCAGCGCTCAAGCCCAAACTCAAGCGCAAGCTGAGACCAAGCGAGGTTGTCCAATTGCTGCGTGGTCTGCCTGTGCCGGCGCTGCGCATCCTCGCCGCGCTGGAATCGAAGACCGTGAGCGCCAACATCCACGCCTTCCTGGACAGCTACAGCCTGGTTCGCATCGCGGCGACCGGCGCTGACCTGCGCGCGGCCGGGCTGGCGCCCGGGCCGGCCTTCCGCGAGATTCTGGACAAGTTGCTTTTCGCCCGGCTCGACGGTAAAATTCGCACCGTGGCTGACGAGCACGAGTTGCTGCACCGACTTGCCGCGCGCCGGAAGGACGCCTGATGTTTGACTTCAAGAGTATCCTCCTCTCGGCTCCGGCAATACTGTTCGGCCTGACCATCCACGAGTTCAGCCACGGTTACGTTGCCTGGCGCCTCGGCGACCCGACCGCGAAGATGATGGGCCGGCTGACCCTGAACCCACTCAAGCACCTCGACCCGATTGGTACCATCGCGCTCTTCCTCTTCCACTTCGGCTGGGCCAAGCCGGTCCCGATTGACCCGCGCAATTTCCGTCACCCGACCCGGGACATGGCCATCTCCGGTCTGGCCGGCCCGGCCGCCAATCTGCTCACCGCGGCCGTTACTGGTCTCATCCTGCGCGTACTCATCCTGTTCCATGTCGGCGGCTTCGTCGCGCTGCTCACCAGTTACTTTGTCCTGTTCAACCTGATTCTCTGCTTCTTCAACCTGATACCGATACCGCCGCTCGACGGCTCGCGCCTGCTCTATCACCTGCTGCCGCCGAACCTCGCCGCCGCCTACGGCCAACTCGAACGCTACGGCTTTCTCATCCTCATCGGCATCATCCTCGTCGGCGAACTGACCGGCGTCTCGCTGCTGTCGCTCTACATAACGCCGCTGCTCCGGCTCTTCAGCCTGATCTTCGTCGGGCGCATGATAGTCTGACATGGCAACGAAACGCACGCCCGGGAAAGAGAAGTCGAACCGCGGGGCGCGCATCGCGCTCATCATCGCCGCGGGCATCGTCATTCTCTTCACCTTCGCGAGCCTCTTTTTCCACTATTTCATCAACCGGCCGCCGAGCACCAACTACTGCGGCCCGCTCGGATACTGGCTGGCGCGCGGGCTCGACCGAGTGTTCGGCTGGTTCAGCCTGCTCGGGCCGATCCTGCTGGCCATGCTCGGTGTCCTCTACCTGCGGCGGGGCAAGGCCTGGCGCCCGTTCACCGGCGCGCTGGTCTGGACCGCAGGCTGGTTCGCGCTGGCCAGCCTCCTGTCGTACCAATTCCAGATGCGAACCAACCTCGCCGGCGCAGTCGGCAACTGGTCTGCCGGGCTGCTGCTGACGGGACTCGGGTTCGGCGCGTACGCGATTGCGGCGCTGGCAGTCCCTTGGGGGCTGAATATCTGGCTGAAGCGCCCGGCCCGACCGGACGTGACGCAGTCCGGTTTCATACTGCTGCTCGGCCTCTACCTCGACCTGTTCCTCGCCTATTTCGGCGGACGCTGGTCGCTATTCGGCCCGCCGCCGAAGTCGGTTATGTACCCGCTCGGCGGCAAAGCCGGCATGGGAATCGTCCACGGCTTTGAGAAGCTCATCGGCCCGGCCGGGACGCTCATCTTCCTCATCGGCACGTTCCTGATGGTGCTGGCGCTTTTCACCAAGCTGCGCGTGCCGGAACTGGGCTGGCTGCGCCGGCTCGCGTCCGGCCTGTTCGCGCAGCTTAAGCGCGAGCCGCAAGCCGCAGGCGTCAAGCCGGAAGCTGCAAGCACCAGCTCAAGCGCAAGCACAAACTTCCCGCCCCAGACCGTGAGCACGACACCCGGGAATCTGGAAGAACGAGTTATCTCTGAGCCGGAAACGGAGCCTGAGGAATCTGTGGAATCTGCGGATGAGAATCGGGAACCGGTCCAGCGACGTGAGCCTCCGCCGCCAAGGCGACGCCCGGACGTGAAGTTCGACTTAAGCGAGTTCCAGAAGCAGTTCCTCGACCAACTCGACTCGCCGGGCGAGAAAGACCGCGTGTTCAAGGACCGGAAGGAATCCGAGGCCGAGGCCGTGGTGCTGATCGACAAACTGAAGCAGTTTGGCATCGAAGGCCGGATATCGGACATCCAGTCCGGCCCGATGATTACGCGGTTCGAGATGGAACCCGCTCCCGGGGTCAAGATTCAGTCCATTTCCAGCCGTCAGGACGACATTTCGCTCGCCCTCGCCGCCGAACGCATCCGGATACTCGCACCCATCCCCGGCAAGAACGCGGTCGGCATCGAAGTACCGAACAAGGACCGCCGCACCGTCTATCTTCGCGAGGTGCTGACCAGCGAGCCGTTCCGCGCCGAGAAGCCGCCGCTCGGGTTCGCCCTCGGCACGACCATCACCGGCGAACCCTACAGCGCGGACCTGCGCACGATGCCGCACATCCTCATCGCCGGAACCACCGGCTCGGGCAAGTCGGTCTGCATCAACTCGCTCATCGCGTCAATCATCTACCGGTCCTCGCGCCGCGACGTCCGCTTCCTGACGATTGACCCGAAGCAGCTCGAACTGCCGATTTACAACCCGATTCCGCACCTGCTCGGCATGACGACGATTGACCCGGACAAGGCGGTGCGGGAGCTGGGCCGAATCGTAGACATCATGGAAGCGCGGTACGGCGAGTTCGCCAATATCGGGGTGCGCGACATCGTCGGGTACAACGAGCGGGCCGAGCAGGAAGGGTTCGAACGCAAGCCCTACATCGTCGTCATCATCGACGAGCTGGCCGACCTGATGCTGCGTGCGCCGAACGAAATCGAGATGCGCATCACCCGCCTCGCCCAGATGTCGCGCGCGGTCGGCATCCACCTGGTGCTGGCGACCCAGCGGCCGTCGGTTGACGTCATCACCGGGCTCATCAAGGCAAACTTCCCCTGCCGCACCGCGTTCCAGGTCGCGTCCAAGACCGAC
>CAIVTL010000242.1 GCA_903908785.1 Caldifarciminota bacterium
ATCTCATCGGCGAGGTGAAACGGCGACAATGCTTCGGCCGCACCGCGTTTGCTCGGGGTCGCGTGCCCCAGACCCCCGGTTTCCGGCCGGACTTCTAGAATCCTTGAATCCTAGGTTCCTCTGCCTTGCCCCTTCATATAGTTATATGTCCGTCGCGGCCGGATTTGCTCAAAAAGATTCAGGCCGCCGGATTTCTCCAGCGGCCTGCCTTCAGTCAGCTATACCTACACCTCTACCTTTTCCTCAGCCAGGTCTTTGGCTGCCGCGCCCGACCGTGAGTCCGGCTCGTCGGGCAGGTCTGCTGTTAGTGTACACGTCCAATCATCATCGTACGCGGTAACGTCCGGGTCCTGCCAGACCCGGCCGTAGTGCGGCTCGCGCTCGACCGGGCTTACGCCTGCGCGCTTCAGCCGCCCACGCAAACGGCGGTGGTTCTTCTCCAGCAGCCGCCGCAAGCGGATGACAGGCATGCCGAGGTCGCGCGCCACGTCGGCGAGAGACCTGTCGCCGAGGTCGTAGTGCGTTACGCTGAGCCTGCCATCGTTGGCCAGGGCATCGTACTCCTGCCAGAGCAGATGTCGCTGCCACTCGGCATCGCGTATCTCCTCCGGGCCGGGCACAGTCCTTGCCACCAGCGCCAGCGCTTCCTCGTCCATCGCGATGGAGACCGCAACGCGCGCCCACCTGCCGTCAGCAGCCTTGACCTTGCGCAGGTTGAAACATTCGGTCATCACCTTGAGGGCGACGTTGCGCGACGCCCAGTTCATCCACGTCTGGAATGATGAGTCGTCTGACTTATACAGGTTGAGATTCTCGAACACGTACTCGTGAGTGCGGACGTCGACCTCATCCACGAAGTCGTTTCCTAAGTGGCCGTATCGGGTCCCGATGTGCGACCGGAGCGAGCTGTCGCAGGCCGCGTAAATCACCGCATACGCGTCCACATCCCCGGCCAGCACTCGCCGAATGGCGTCCGCACACCGTGAACCGTGCGCCGTACCTCGTGTTCCGGCATCCGAATCCGGGACTTCTGACTTCTGACATCTAGCTTCTGACTTCTGACTTCGATTGGTCATCGGTATCCTCCATTCCGGCCCCGGGCGCATGGCGGTCATTTCGCCCGGCACCGCATTAACTACAGTCAACCTTACCCAACCCGGTCCCGAAATCAAGCCCGAAAACGACATTCCTCAATTCTCCTAAGTGATTACTAACTTGTCAGATAGTCGCTCAACCTTAACCTTTACCTTAACCTGTTCCTGATAGGGTATGTAAACACTCGTTTACCATGAACTTATGAGACTCACCGCTTCTGCGGTCTTGCGATAGCGTCTGACGCGCCATGGTGTTTCACTAGGCTGCTATGTTTCAACATCCGTTGAAGGATGTGCTATTGGTAAACGGTTGACAGTGGTTCACCGCGCGGTATACTTTCAGCGTCTGTTGAAATAGGTATATACCATGAAAGTCATGACAGCAACCGATGTCGAGGCCAAGCTAGAGGCAGCAATCCGGGAACTTCTGGACCTCCAACCCAAGCTGCAAGTTCTGTCGCTCATGCGTCAGGTCGGCGTGGGCACACAGGACGCGCAGCGCGGTCGAGCCGACGTCGTCGCTCAGGTCGCGACCCCGACTCGTGAACAATTCACTCTCGTGTTCGAAGCCAAATCCTCAGGTGAACCGCGCATCGCCCGGCTCGCTGCCGGCCAGCTCCGAGCGCTGGTTGGTTCAACACCTCTTTCCTACGGTGTGTTCACCGCTCCTTACGTCGCGGAATCGACCCGGCGCGTCTGCCTGGAAGAAGGTATCGGATTCATGGATCTGTGCGGCAACTGCCTGCTCGCGTTCGACGGCGTGTACCTGAGCGTCGAAGGCAAGCCGAACCTGTTTCGCACCGGCCGGGGACTCAAATCACTGTTCGGCCCGAAGGCCAGTCGGTGCGTTCGCGTTGTGCTGTCCGAACCTGACCGCGAATGGCGCGTGAAAGACCTGGCTACCGAGGCCAGGGTGAGTCTGGGCCAGGCGTTCAACGTCAAGACCATGCTGCTTGGTGCCGAGTTCGTCAACGAGTTGGGCAAAGGCCCGGGCCGGCGCTTCCGGCTGGCAAAGCCTGAGGAACTGCTCCTGGAGTGGGCGGCAAACTACTCCTACACCACAAACACACTCACCGGCTACTACTCGTTCGACGACACCCGGACTCTCGAGCGACGCCTGGCAGAGTACTGCCGCACCAACAACATCACCTACGCATTCACGCTCACCTCGGGCGCCGCCCTGGTCGCGCCGATGCTGCGCTACGACACAGCGTTTGTCTACATCGCAGGAGAGCAGGACGAACTCCGGACGGCGCTCGGGCTCAAGCCGGTAGAGACCGGACCGAACCTTATGTTGCTTGAACCTTACGACGAAGACGTGTTCTACGGCGCTCGGGACGTCGGCGTCGAAGTCCGCGCTGACGAAGTTCCGCCCGCCCCGGCCGGCAGAGTAGTGTCCGACGTGCAGCTCTTCCTCGACCTCAAGAGCTACAAGGCGCGCGGGGAAGAAGCGGCGAATTTCCTCCTTGAGCAGAAACTGAGGCCCCGATGGCGGCAGAGTATCCAAAGCGCGAAGTAGCAGCCTGCCGGGCGGTGATGGTCGAAGCATTCACCATCCTCGGGGAGTACCGCGACCGGATTGCCCTGGTCGGTGGCTGGGTCCCACCCTTGCTTGCCCCGGACAGCGCGGACCAGCACACCGGCAGCCTGGACATAGACCTTGCCGTGGACACAAACCGCATCGGCGACGACGCGTATCGCACCATCCGTGATGCCCTTGCCCGGCACGGATACGAACAGGGCGACCAGCCGTTCCGTTTCTTCCGCACCGTGCCGTTCGAAGGCGGCGAACCAGTCAAGGTCGAAGTAGACCTCCTCGCCGGCGAGTACGGCGGCACCGGCGACTCGCACCGCACCCAGTTGGTCCAGGACCTGCGGGCGCGCAAAGCGCGGGGCTGCGACCTCGTCTTCGACCACACGGTCGCCGTGCGGCTTTCGGGTACGATGCCGGACGGTGCGCGGAACGAAGTCAAAGTCAGAATCGCCGGGCCGGTCCCATTCCTGGTGATGAAAGGCATGGCACTCTGGGACCGAAAGAACGCAAAGGACGCGTACGACATCTACTGGCTCGTGCGGCACTACCCGGGCGGAATCGAGGCGCTCGTAACCGAATTCACACCAGCCATCAACAATGCGCTTGTTGTCGAAGGGCTGGCCAAAATCAGGAGCAAGTTCGGCGCAATCGACGCCATCGGCCCGGTATGGGCCGCGCAAGTCAAGTCATCCGGTGCCGACGAACCGGCTCAGATAGCCCGAGATGCCTTCGAGCGCGTCAACGCACTCCTCGACTGGCTTCACATCGAACCCTTCGAAGCCTGATTTCCCGCCCGGCCCGCCAGCACCGCAAGCCGCCGACCGGCCGCCGCGAACCGTACACCGTACACCGTACGCCGTTTCCGTCTCGGATACTTCGAACAGCTCACATCTCTCATCTTACATCCTACTTCTCCGCCCTCCGCCTCCCGCTTCTCGCCTCTTCATGACCCGCAACCCGTAACTCGCAACTCGTAACCCGCAACTTGGCCCGCGCGGCTTGACCCCGGCCCCTTTTCCGGCTAACCTCCGGCGTGCTAGACCGAGCCTCCGTCCCTGTCCGTCCTGCCACCGGGCCTAACCCATGAGAAGCCAAGTCGTCATCGAGAACCCCGTCCTGAACTCCGCGTATTCCGCGCCGACGCGGCACTTTCGCTTCGACGAGGAAGGCATCACCGACAAGATAGACGAGTTCCGCCGGCCCAGCGCTTACTTCGTTCCGGTTCCGCAGCCGCGCAAACGCGGGAAGCAGATGGTACTCGATACCCAATGGACCAAAGACCGGGTTGAGGAGAACAAGCTGGTCAACCAGATCCGCGAGAAGGTCGGAGTCTGGCGCAAGGGAAAGCATCTCGACGTAACCAAGACAACGGCCCGACTGCTCGAATACTGGCAGCGCGACGACCGCGACAAGCGACTCTTCTTCTGTCAAATCGAGGCGCTGGAGACAGCAATCTACCTGACCGAGGTTGCCTCCAAGTACGGCGACCAGTGGATCGAAAACGGCATCCGCGACGGCAACGCTGGCTCCAATCCTCTTCTGTACCGAATGGCCTTCAAGATGGCGACCGGCAGCGGCAAGACCGTGGTGATGGCGATGCTCATCGCCTGGCACACGCTCAACAAGCTCGCCAACCCTCAGGATGCCCGTTTCTCCGACACCTTTCTGTTGGTCACGCCGGGCATCACGATTCGAGACCGGCTTCGCGTGCTCCTGCCCAACGACCCCGACAACTACTACGCCAAGTTCGACATCGTGCCTTCGGACGTCCTGCCCGAACTGGGCAAGGCACGTATCATTATCACAAACTTTCACGGGTTCCTGCTGCACGAGCGCACCGCGGCCGGCAAGCTCACCAAGGCCATCCTGAAGCAGAACGAAACCAGCCCTTTCACTGAGACACCGGACCAGATGGTGCGCCGCGTCTGCCGCGACCTGGGCAACAAGAACAACATCATCGTCATCAACGACGAGGCCCACCACTGCTACCGGCGCAAGGCAGAAGGCGTCGCCGAGGAGAAGCTGGTCGGGGACGAGCGCAAAGAAGCCGAGCAGCGCGAGAAGGACGCCCGCGTCTGGATTACCGGGCTTGAATCCGTGAAGCAGAAGCTCGGCGTCAAGGTTGTCTACGATCTCTCCGCCACGCCCTTCTTCCTGCGCGGTTCAGGCTACTCTGAAGGCACGCTGTTCCCCTGGGTCGTGTCCGACTTCTCGCTCGTGGACGCCATCGAGGCTGGTATCGTGAAGGTCCCGCGCGTGCCGGTCGAGGACAACGCGATGACCGGCGAAATGCCGACCTACCGCGACCTCTGGTTGCGCATCCGCGAAGACCTGCCACGCAAGGGTCGCGCGACAGAGCAGCTTGGGCGCGAGCCGGTCCTACCCAAAGAACTGGAAGGCGCGTTGCAGAGCCTGTACGACAACTACCAGAAGTACTTCCACAAATGGGAAGCCAACACCGAGGCCCGCGCCCGCGGCTCAACACCACCAGTGTTCATCGTCGTCTGCAACAACACCAACGTCTCCAAGCTGGTGTACGACTATGTCGCAGGCTGGGAGAAGAGGTTGCCCGACGAGTCCAAGGTGCTGGTGCCGGGCACACTGCCGCTGTTCAGCAACGTGCAGGACGGACGCTGGCTGGGAAAGCCGAATACGATTCTGATAGACTCAAGCCAGCTTGAGTCCGGCGAGGCGATGAGCGACGACTTCAAGAAAATGGCCGCACTGGAAATCGAAGAGTTCAAGGACGAGTATCGCCGCCGTTTTCCCGGTCGCGGCGTTGAGAACCTGACCGACGAAGACCTCCTGCGCGAAGTGATGAACACTATCGGCAAACCGGGCAAGCTCGGTGAGCAGGTGCGCTGCGTCGTGTCGGTCTCAATGCTCACCGAAGGATGGGACGCCAACACGGTCACGCATATCCTTGGCGTTCGCGCCTTCGGCACCCAACTGCTCTGCGAGCAGGTAGTCGGGCGCGGACTGAGGCGTACCGACTATGCGGTAGATGACAACGGGATGTTCCGTACTCAGTACGCCGAAGTCTATGGCGTGCCGTTCTCGTTCATTCCGTGTTCCGGCGTCCCGGTAGACCCGCCGCCACCGGTCAGAGCGACGCGGGTAAAGGCGCTCGAAGAACGCATCGCCTTGGAAATCACCTTTCCGCGCGTGGTTGGCTATCGCTATGAGCTACCTTCAGAGAAGCTCGAAGTGAACTTCACCGCTGACTCGCACATGGCGCTGTCCTCGAAGGAGGTGCCGACCAAGACCGTGGTGGACTCGATTGTCGGAGCGCATGACGAGCACGGGCTGGAGTCGCTCAAGACTCGCCGCGAGCAGGAGGTGGTCTTCGCTCTGGCCAAGCTGCTTTTGGAGCGGTACTTTAAGGACAACGAGGACAACCTGAAACCCTGGCTGTTCCCGCAGCTCGTCGCCATCTGCCGACGCTGGCTGGTCGAGTGCGTGACCTGCAAGGACGATGCCTTCCCTCAGATGCTCTTCATCGAGGAGTACAAACACGCCGCAGCCGAAATCATCTACCAGTCCATCGTGACCTCGACCGAGGGGCGCAAAACGCTGAGGCCAATCCTGCGGCCCTACGAGTGGGTTGGCTCCACGCGCTACGTCGGCTTCG
>CAIVTL010000243.1 GCA_903908785.1 Caldifarciminota bacterium
GAGGTTCCGTGGGAAGGAAGCCAGAGGTCAAAGCTGATGAGCCGACGGACAGAAAGACCATATAAGGTTGACGGAGCGGACAAGCTGGCACCACACAGCGCTGTCCAGTGTTCAGTTCCGGAGATAAATGGTCCGGTTGTGCAGCGAGAGTTCACGTCCTTACTCAGGGAGGCCTGTGGCCCGGGCCTGTCGGCAACGGCAGGACTGGCCGCCAGCAATGGCGGTCAGGCGGGAACAGGAGTCAGCAGAGGCCATAGTACCGAGAGCAACGAGCCGGAAACGAAGAGACCGGACGGCCTCACAACTCGGGAAGGGCTGAACTTGGCAGGCAGACACGACCATCGCTGGTCTTGTGCCGGAGCAATGAGGCCGACAGGCCGAGCCCCGGGCAGCGATCATCGTGGCAGAGAAAGAGTGCTGCTTCGTCCAGGTGGACTGCCAGGAATCGCCGTACGCGGACCCGCATGTACGGTGGTGTGGGAGGCGGGGGGAGAAATCCCCTCGCCGACCCGATTAGGCCGCTCAGTCATAGTGTTCAACCGTAACCTCTCTCGCGCTCCGGGCGCGGAGAAACTCCAGAAGTGGTGGCAACCTGTCCTGCCAGTGCATCTCTGCCTGCCGCCGATAAATACGGAGAACACCAAGGTCATCAGTGTCGATGCTCTCTCGGACTCGCATGTCGATGAACTCAACCGTTCGTGGCAAACCGTTGGTGCCGGGCTGCGACAACCGAAGATGGCAGTAACCGTGTGGTCGTGCGTCAACGTAGCCTATGAGACCACGAACTCGAAAGCCGCTCTCTCCGGCCGAACTGCGGCTTCTGCCCCGACGGCTGAAACCATAGCTGTAGTCATGGCACAACAAATCCTCGTCGCGCACGACGGCACGATGTAGCGACTGCGTGGCGTCGATGAGGCGAAACCGCTGCCGCATAACCTGTGAACCCTCGGCGAGGCCAGTAGCGACCGTGAAGTGCTCGTAAACTCCGAGGGCGTCGACGAACCGCTGCCCCTCGTCGAAGAACGGGCCGGTGAGCAGTCCCCAATCACGACGAGCAATGTCCAGTTGGTGGCTCTCGTGTCCATCTCGAATAATCACGTGTGAGCCTGGCATAGCGTGGTCCAGCGGCCTAACGCTCAGCATCAGCGGTGGGAGCCAGCCGCCGCAGACGCCCGGACTGCCGCTGACCTGAACGGCTGGCTCCAATCCGCTGAATGCTGTGGTTAAGCCGGATCATAATCAGGTTTGCTCCGAGTAGCATTCGACTAGCGCAGGTGGGAAACCGCGCTCCTCTAGCCAGGCCTTCGTCTGGGCCAAAACCGCCAAGCGTTTCGGCACCACCTCAGCCTGTTCCTCTCGGCTCGGCACCGCGCGAGGGAACGCTGCCATGTGGTAAGCCAGATAGACGAGTCGCGCGATGACACCCTCAGCCTGCCATTCACGGTAGGCCGAGTTAATTGTCACCACCCAAGGAGGACCGTACTGCTCTGATCGGGTGTCGTCATAGAAGACCCACACCTGATGATCGCCTGTAAGTCGGCCGTGCATGATCGGATCAAGGGACGCCATGCGCTCGACTGAAGCCCTACAGAGATCACGAAAACTCGGAGGCCCGCATATGGTCAACTTGCCCAGCCGAAGCGGGCGATCCTTGTGAAGCCAAGCCGCAATGTACAAACCGGCGAGCCAGAGTGGAAATAGTGCGCAGGTGAATATGACGTGCAGGAACTTGCGCCCAAGGTGTTGCATAGCGAGCTTAACGATAGAGTTGAGCCGAGCGGCTCGCAGCGGTCAGTGTCCTGTGGGCTTTCGAGCTTTTCATCTGTCGCACCACGCGTAGGGCTCCAACGATAGAGTTGAGCCGAGCGGCTCGCAGCGGTCA
>CAIVTL010000244.1 GCA_903908785.1 Caldifarciminota bacterium
ATCAGTTAATCGTTCGTTCTGTGCCATGTACGAACGTACACAGCTTCAAACAAAAGTACAAGTACTATTTTTGAGATAGGTTCTAGGTAATTCTGACTTGCCGATGGCGCCGACAAAGACTATTTTCTGATGGAGCCTTGGTCCACCCTCGTAAACCCCGCATTTCGATTATGAGTGCAGAACATGAAATCGTCTAACCGGTCCACTCGATGGCCAATACTGTTTATAGTGCTCTGCTTCTTCGCGGCCGCAGTGACCGTCGCGCAGAAACGAGATTTGGTCAGCAATGTGTATTCAGCTGAATTTCTGGGAAGAACGCTGGCAGCCACATCGAATTGGCATCCGTTCCCGAAAGTTTCCGAGCGAAAACAGTGGGAAGCAATTCCGCAAGCACTCAGAAAAACCTATATCACCAGGGGCGAAGATGCGTTGAAATACCATTGGCCTTCGCTCTCCGCCTCTATGTATATGTCGTACTTCCGCACCGGAATACGGGGCGACTATGAACGCTTGTATCAGGAACGGCGGCAGAAACTCCAGAGTCTTGTCCTTGCAGAATGTATGGAAGGGAGGCATCGGTTTCTCGACAAGATCGCCGAAGGCCTCTGGCTCCTCAGCGAAGAATCCTCATGGGTCGTGCCGGCTCATCTGAGGGGTCTTCAAACTACGCCGGGACTCCCGGATAGATCGCAACCGGTCGTCGACCTCTACTGCGGCGAGACAGCGAACCTTCTGGCCTGGACCTCCTACCTGCTCGGTGACGAGCTTTCCAAAGTGTCGCCGCTCCTCCCCAAACGAATCAAGGATGAGTTGAAAACGAGGCTGTTGACCCCTACTCGGGGACGAGATGACTTCTGGTGGATGTTGACACCGGGGAAAGAACAACCCGGGCGAGCGATCAACAACTGGACGTCCTGGATCTGCTCGAATTGGCTGGCCACTGCTTTGCTCGTCGAAGAAAACAGCGAAGCCCGAGTTCAGACGATTGTCAGAATCGTCATGATTCTCGACCGCTTCGTCAATAGCTACCCGGATGACGGCGGAGTTGATGAAGGTCCCAACTACTGGAATCATTCGGTTGGCTCTTTGTACGAGTCACTCTTGCTGCTCGGCAGCGCCACAGGAGTCACAAGTCCGTTGTTCTCGCATCCGCTCATTCAGGAGATGGGCCGGTACATTTACCGAACGCACGTGACTGACGACTACTTCGTGACCATATCGGACTCCCCCGTGAAGATCTCTTTCCCCTCCTCGCTTGCGGTCCTGTTCGGTCAGGACATACACGATGAGAATCTTGCCAACCTCGGTGGAGCACTCGCTCTCCGGCAGGACATCTTCAATACGGGCATTCGCGGCAGCATGACGCGGCAGCTTCTGTTCCTCTTCAATACTGATCGAATCAGATCCCAGGTGCCAAAACAACCCCTCCTGAGAGATATCTGGCTTCCGCAGACTCAGTTCTTTGCAGCGCGTGAACGAGCGAGTTCATCGGGAGGATTCTACCTCGCCGCCGAGGGGCTCCACAACGGAAAGAGCCATAATCACAACGATGTCGGGAATTTTCTGCTGTATGTCGATGGCAGGCCGTTCATCATTGATGTTGGACCCGAAGGGTACAATGCCAAGACATTCAGCAGCAGCCGCTACGATATCTGGACGATGCAGTCGGCATTTCACAATCTCCCAACGATCAACGGCGTGATGCAGAAAGACGGGAGGCAGTATGCCGCGCGGGATGTTCACTATCGGGCCGACGACGACTCAGCCGTGTTCTCGCTCGACATCGCCGGCGCGTATCCGCCGGAGGCAAATGTCGCACAGTGGACCCGGACACTCAGGCTCGACCGGACGCACGGATTGGTCACCCTCGACGACAAGACTCGCCACCCTCAACCCCTCTCGATGCGTACCTCACTGTACGCATCACTCGCGGCGCTCCGCCGCCACGCCGAGACCTGCAACGTCCTCCCTCGTGACACCCCGACGGTGTGTGGACATCGCGGTCGGCCAATACGGCAATGAGGAGATTCAACACATTCGCCGCGACGTCAACGATTCCGAACTCGCGTGCGGTTCGAAGTTCCTCCGTTCCGCGTTTAGTGGAGATGCGAGTTGATGTAGTCCTCGAAGTGGCCCAGCGGCCGGAATTAGGGAGAGGCTCAGGCCGGCTTCCGAGAGGACCCGAGCGGGGCTCGAGCAAGCAGGCGGCAGCGCACGGCACGCAGCCCAAACCCTGGGACCACTTGCATCTGGGGTGGTGCTCAGTGCCCGGAGTCGTACCCCGTCGTGGACTACTCAATGTTCAAGAACTCGTGCCCGGAGCCGGCTACGGGACCAGCCTCTTCAGACGTGGCGCGACTACCGCCATAGCGTCGTTGTAGGAAGGGGCCGCGGGGAACAACAAGGGGACCTCATTGTCGTACGATTCCGCCATCTCAGCGAGGCGGCTCTCGACTCGCTTGAGCTTGTTTTCGCGGCCAGCGCTCACGAGCTTGAACTTCTCGACCGCCATCTCAGCGATGTGGTCGTCGCTGTCCCGCGTCGCCGACAGAAGCCACGCAAGATCCGCCAGGTCAGTCGTTCGCAGACGTTGAGCGATAGCGCGGAGCTTCTCCGCGGCCATCTCCTCCTTCGTCAAGGTGAGTATCTCGAAAGGCGCGTAGAACGGGGTGCCGATGTTCGCAATCTCCGGTTCGTCGATCAGCGCTTCGCGGTAGCTCACCTCGACCTGCACCTTGC
>CAIVTL010000245.1 GCA_903908785.1 Caldifarciminota bacterium
CATCAGTGTCCATCTGTGGTTAGTCGGTCGCGTCGTCCGTCCTCCGACCTTCACCCGGCTCTGTGCTCTCAGTGGCCTCTGTGGTTAATCCTATCTCGGTTCTTGGGTGGGCAGCGATTGCTTGACATCAAGCCGGTGCGGGTTACCATTTGATGTCTGCAACCCTGCGGTTGCCGGGTGAGCGGGCTACATCATCCAAAGTACAAGACCGGGTCCGTGGCAGTGCCTTGGCCGTGTTGGCGGGGCTTTTGCTGCCAGACGCGGACCGATGACGGGCAGGGACGAGGTCGTGGCTGCTGTAAGGCGAATCGCCCTTCCTGTCGAGTCAGTTAAGGCCTGATTTTTAGGGAGGCAACGATGCGAAAGTGGGCAATACTTGCCCTGATACTCGCGGCCGGCGTCGTGCTCGCCGCAAATGGCACTGGTCGCACGCCGATGGTGGCCAGGCCGTCCGGTCCGAATGACCCTGCGAAGTTCATGCAGGTCAACCCGGGCCAAAACCAGCCGATTGAACCGGCGCGCCAGGCCCCGGTACCGCCGGGCGTCGACGTCGGCTACATCCTGCAGGCTGTGTCCGGCGGAAGCATGAACGGGCCGGTCGGCTGGGGCAGCTACTCAATGGGCTACGAGTTCACGCCGACCCAGTCCGGCGCGGTCACGCAGCTCGGCCGCTATCGCGGCTCGTACAACGAGGAGAGCACAATCAAGCTCTGGGACGCCGCGAACAGCCAACAGCTGGCCGCGGCAACCGTCACCGGCACCGACTGGTCCTATGTCAACATCGCACCGGTCACGCTTACCGTGGGCCACCAATACTGGGTGACGACCTACGGCGGCAGCAACGTCTACTACTACAACATGCCCTACACACCGTACACGGTGAACGGGATCCAGATTATCCAGGGCGGCTACAATACCGGCGACGGCTGCCCGATCTACAGCGGCGGCACCACGGTCTACGGCGCGCCCGACATCTACTTTGGCGCGGGTGCTGCCTATGACGTCGGTTGTGTCGCTATCGTGAGCCCGCCGCCGGTCTGCACGCTCGGCCCGTACGTGCCGAGCGCCAGGATAATGAACATGGGCACGCAGCCCCAGCCCAATTCGTTCTACGTCAAGTTCAAGGCGACCGGCTCCGGCACCTACACCGACTCCGCGCTCTGCCCGGCCCTGGCCTCGCTCGCGGAGACGACGGTTACGTTCCCATCGTGGAACATCGCGAACAAGGGTGGCTACACGGTTTCCTGCTCGACCATGTCGGCGGCCGACAGCGTCCCCGCCGACAACAAGCTCACGACGACAGTCCGCGCCGGCCTGACGCGAGTGCTCTTCGCGACCGCTGATTATCCTCCGGACGTCAAGTCAATCGCCGATTCCATCATGAACGCGTTCCCCAACGACTTCGTCATCGATACGATGGACGTTGGCTACTCCTACACGCGCGCCGCGTTCAACGTGGACTCAGCGATCAATGTCCAGAAGTACAAGGCGATTCTGACCTGGGCCAACTACGGCTACACCAACTCGCGCGCACTCGGCGACTCGATAGCGCAGTTCATCGAGCGTGGCGGCGGCGGCGCGGCCTGGGCCCCGTTCGGCATCTACTATGACATGGACCGGTTCACCACATACTACACTCCGCAAACGACCGGCAACGTCAACTACAGCAACGTGAGCCTGGGTACCGTCGAACTGCCGGGCCACACGATAATGCAGAACGTCAACTCGCTTTCGGCCGTCTACTACAGCTACGCTGGTACGTCGCTCGTCCACACCACGGCCTACAAGGTGTGCGACTGG
>CAIVTL010000246.1 GCA_903908785.1 Caldifarciminota bacterium
CCGGCGATGTCTCGCAACTCGTAACCCGCAACTCGTAGCCCGCTTCGCGCCTCACGCTTCTCGCCTCTCGCTTCTGGCATGACCAGCGCCCCGCGGACCACGGTCGCGCCGACCTGCATCGTTCCGCGTTCATCGTTCACCGTTTCCGCGATGCCGCCGGCCGAGTCGCGCAACACCGAAATGCAGGAGCTGTTGTAGTTCGCAACGTAGACTCGGCTCTCGACCGAATTCCATGCAAGGGCCACGGGGCTGAGGCCCACTGCGATTCTCGCCAGCACGCCGCCGGTCGCTCCATCAAGCACGACAACGCTGTCGTCCCCGTAGTTCGCGCAGTACACCCGGTTGTTTGCCGGGTCGCAGGCGAGTGCCCGCGGATAGTTTCCGACCAACCTCTCGGCAAGCACCTGATTGGTACTCCCGTCGATAACAGATACATAGGCATCGTTCGCGCAGAATACACGGTTGTTACGCGGGTTGTGACAAAGGGCACCCGGAGAGCCTCGCGTCGTCACCGTCGCGACGACTGAATCCGCGGCGCAGTCGATGACCGACAAGGTCCGACGACCGGAGTTCGCGCAGTAGACCGCGTTGTTTGACGGGTTCCAGCACAGGACCGCGGGCCGGCTGCCTACCGGTATAGTCGCGACCACCGTGTCCTGCGCGCCATCGATTACCGTCAGGGTGCCGTTGCCGTAGTTCGCGCAATAGACCTTGTTGCTCTGCGGACTGTAGCAGAGGGCATCGGGTCGGTCCCCGGCCGGCACCGTCGCCAGCACCTGATTGCCGGCCCCGTCAATCACGGTCAAGCTCCCGCCGGACCAATTGGCACAGTAGACCTTGTTGTTCTGCGAATTGTAGCAGAGTGCCCGCGAATCGTCCCCGGTCGGCAGGGAGGCCAGTATCTGGTTGGTGGTTCCATCAATCACGGCTACGCCGCCTCCGCCGGAATCGACGCAGTACGCCTTGTCGTTCAGTGGGTTGAAGCAGAAGGCATAGGGATACCCGCCGACGTCCACCGCGGCAAGAACCCGGCTTGTCGCGCCGTCGGCCACCGTCACCTTCCTGCTCCGGGTGTTGGCGCAATAGACCTTGTTACGCTGGACGTAGAAACCGAGAGTCTGCGGGTAGCCTCTCAACCCGACGGTGGCCAGCACCTGGTTGGCGGCGGCATCTATGACCGTCACGTCGCCGCCGTAGCGATTCGCGGTGTACACCTTATTGGCCTGCGGGTTGTAGCAGAGCGCCCAGGGATGGTTTCCCACCGGCACGGTGGCAATCACCTGATTGACGGCGCAATCTATCACGGTTACGTCGTAGCTGTCGTAGTCTGCGCAGTAAACCCGGTTGCTCTGTGGGTTGTAAGCCAGGGCGAAAGGGTAGTCGCCCACGGGCACGTTGGCGACTACCTGGTTAGTCACCCCGTCCACCACTGCCACGCCGCTGTCACCGAAGCAATAGACCTTGTCATTCTGCGGGTTGTAGCAGAACGGACCATCTACTCCCAGATTCTGGATGATCTGGTTGGTCGCGCCGTCGATTATGACGTGGTCCGCATAGACCTTGTTATCCTGTGGATTGTAGCAGAGACTCGCTGACGGGGTGTTCACCAGTCGGGTCAGAACCTGATTGGTGGTGCCGTCAATCACGGTTATGTTTTGGCTCACCATCGCAGCGCAGTAGACTTTGTTGTTCTGGGAGTTGTAGCAGACGGCCACTGGATGGGTGCCGGTGGTCACGTCGGTGATGGCCTGATTGGTGGCCGCGTCGATGACGGTCACGTCACCGCCGTCGTAGTTGGCGCAGTACAGCTTGTTGTCCTGAGGGTTATAGGTAAAGGCGCACGGGTTCAAGCCGACAACCACGGTGGTGATAACCTGATGGGTTGCGCCGTCGATGACGGTCAGGTTGCGGCTGCCGTAGTTCGCGCAGTAGACCCGGTTGTACCCCGGAAGGTAGTACATCGCCGGGACATCAGAGTCGGTCGGTGTCATTGCGACCTTCTGGTTCGTGGTCCCGTCGATGGCGATGACGCCGGCGCTGGCCTCGCCGCCGACGTAGACCGCGTTTCCGGCCGAATCATAGACCAGGGACTGCGGCTGGATGAGCCCGGAAAAGGAATCGGGCACAGGAATGGAAGTTTCCAACCACTGGGCCGTGCCGATAGCACAAAGCAGACAGCAGACGGCATAAGTCATCAGCTTGCATTTCATCGCGCCTCCTTACTTCGTGACGACCACCTTCCGAACGTTCACCGCTGACCGCTCCCGGACGAAGTAGACTCCCGGGCCGAGCCGGCTGACGTCGTTGGCGCCGGGTCTCAGGTCGAGCACCTTGCGCCCGCTGATATCGAGCAACTCGCTTCTCGCCTCCCGCTTCTCGCCTCTCGCTTCCATGAACAGCACGCCGCGGAGAATGCTGGGTCCGAGCTTCATCGTTCCGCGTTCATCGTTCATCGTTTCCTCGGTCCCGCTGGCCGAGTCGCGCAGGACCGAGATGCTGGAACCCAGCAGGTTCGCGACGTACACCCGGTTCTGGGCCGGGTTGTACGCGAGTGCCCAAGGCCGGTTGCCGACCGTGACTCTCTTGATGACCGTGTCTCCCGCTCCATCAATTACTGCTACGTTGTCGCCGTAGCGATTCGCGCAATAGATCTTGTTGTTCTGAGGGTCGTAGCAGAGGGCGGCAGGCCCGCTTCCAGTGGTCACGGTGGCAACGACCTGGTTACTCACGCCGTCAATCATCGCCACGCCGTAGCTGCCCTCGCTCGCGCAGTAGATTCTGTCGTTCTGCGGGTTGTAGCAGAATGCCCACGGCCAGATTTCGACATCTACCGTAGCCAGGACCGCGTTGGAGACCCCGTCGATTATGGTCACACTGGCGCTGTAGTACAGATTTGCGCAGTATACCTTGTCGTCCTGCGGGTTGTAGCCGAGAGCTCGAGACCGCTCTTTGGAGGCCACGGTCGCGACCACCTCATTCGAGACTCCATCGATGACGGTGACGCTGGAGTCGTAGTAGTTCGCGGAATACACCTTGTCGTCCGCGGGGTTGAAACAGAGCGCGCATGGTCCATCGCCGACTGCGACGGTGCTAATGACCTGATTGGAGGCGCCGTCTACGACCGTCACATCGTCGCTCGCCGAGTCCGCGCAGTACACCTTGTTGTCAACCGAATTGTAACAGAGAGCCTGAGGGCAACCTCCGTCGCCCACAGTGGCAACAACCTGATTCGTCGCACCATCTATCACGGTGACGTCACCGCTGCCCTCGTTCGCGCAGTATACCTTGTCGTTCTGCGGGTTGAAGCAGAGCGCCAGCGGGCCGATTCCTGCCGGCACATTTGTGAGCACCCGGTTCTCAACTCCGTCAATCACGCTGATGTTGTCGCTGTAATAGTTGGCAGAGTACGCCTTGTTGTCCTGCGGATTGAAGCAGAGGGCAATAGGTCCACCATTCAGCGCCACGGTGGCGACGACCTGGTTGCTTGCGCCGTCAAACACGGTGACGTCGTCGCTACCCGAGTTTGCGCAGTACACCTTGTTGGTCTGCGGGTTGTAACATAGGGCCAAAGGGTCGGTTCCGACTGTCATCGCCGTAATAATGATGGAGTCCGCCGCGCCGTCTATTACGGTTACCTTGCCGCTGTTCTCGTTCGCGCAGTAGACCCGGTTGTTTTCAGGGTTGTAACAGAGGGCGGAGGGATTTGGCCCGACGGGGAGCGTGGCAATTACCTGATTCGTCGCGCAGTCAATGACAGTGACGTTGTCGTCGCCGTCGTTCGCGGAATAGACCTTGTTATTCAGCGGGTTGTAGCAGAGCGCCACGGGCCTCGTCCCGGTTGGGACCATCACCAGTGCCGAGTCAGTAACGCCGTCTATCACCAGCACGCCCTCGTCGTCCGCGTTCGCGGAATAGACCCTGTCCTCCTGCGGACTGAAGCAGAATGCGACCGGCGAACCGTCCTCTATCGTTGTGAGCACCGTGTTGGTTCCGGCATCTATCACGGTGATGCTGCAGCCGTTCGTGTTCGCGCAGTATACTTTGTCGTTCACGGGGTTGTAGCAAAGGGCGGTGGGCTCTTCCCCCACCGGCACGTTCGCCACGACGCGGTTGCCCGCACCGTCTATCACGCTGACCACCCAACTGGTGTCGCCGTAGTTCACGCAATAGACCCGGTCGTGCTCCGGGCTGCAGACCAGGGCCTGCGGGTCCTCGCCAACGGCCACCGTGGCAACGACCTGTTTGGTTGCGCAGTCTATCACCGTGACGTCTGCCCTGTAGAGGTTCGAGCAGTAGACCCGGTTGCTCGCCGGGTTGTAGCAGAGCGAAATGTCACTCGAGCCGACCGGTATCCTGGCGACTCGCTGGTTCGTAGTGCCGTCAATGGCGATGACGCAATCGCCGGACGCGCCGTAGACGCCGCCGCCGACGTAGATGGTATTCGAGGCCGAATCATACACCAGGCACCGCGGGTTGTGGACGCCGCTCAGCGAATCGGGAACGCTTATTGTCCTTTCGACCCACTGACCTGTGCAGATTGAGGCCAAGACACAGAACGCAACGCACAAGACGAGCTTCGATTTCATCGCGCCTCCCTACCTCGTAACCACGACTTTGCGACAGTTCACGGCTGACGGCTCACGGCTGACAGCCCGGACAAAGTACACGCCGGGACTCAACTGACTCACATCGTTCGCACCGGCCTTCAGGTCCAGCACCTTTCGTCCCATCGCGTCCAGCAGCTCGCCTCTCGCTTCTCGCCTCTCGCTTCTCGCCTCGAACAGCAGCACACGGCGGACAATCGTCGCACCCGGCTTCATCGTTCCGCGTTCACCGTTCGTCGTTTCCGCGATTCCCGCCGTCGCCGTGTCGAGGAACACCGAGAAGCTCGATGCGTTCTCGTTCGCCACGTAGAGCCGGCGATGGGCGCTCCGCGCTATTGACGCCGGATAGCCCGGGACCGGGATTGTAGCGACGACGCTGTCCGAGGCGCAGTCGATGAACGCCACTTCGTGCGGGCTGCTGATGACGCAGGCGAGCCGGTCGGCGATGGAGTCGTAGCTGGTCATGGTGACGTACTTGCTCAGTGCAATCGAGCCGACCCAGGACAGGGTCTGCATGTCCACGACGTCGACGCGCGGGGCCATCTCCGAGAAACAGTAGAGCTTCTTGCTGCGGCTGGAATAGACCGAGTGCGTTGTCCAGAAATACACCGGCACCGAGGCGACGAGCTGTCCGGTCGCGCAACTGAATACCTGGAGCGAATCGCGCCGATAGCTCGTGCAGGTCACGAGGTCGCCATCCGGGATGTAGCACAGGGTATGGAACTCGTCGAATCTGGCCGGCAACTCGCCCGCAACCGTGTCCGCCGCGCAGTCAACGACCGCCACGGTGCTGTCTGCAAGCGCAGAGTACAGGCGGTTCTCGACCGGGCTGTGGACGAAATCGTCAACGCGGTAGCCGCCGAAATCGAGTTGGGCGACGATACTATCGGCGTCGCAGGAAACCACGGTCAGACCTTCGCGGGAGCTCCCATAGAGCTTGCGGTCAATTGCGTCGTAGCAGAAGCCGCCGAAACCCTGCGGAGTCGGGATGGCCTTCACGACGCTGTCGGTGACGCAGTCGAGCACGTTCAGGGTGTCCGGGCCGTCGCAGTAGACCCTATTCCCCTCAGCATGATAGAACAGCCCGCTGATGCCGTCCGCGACGGGGACGAACTTGCGCACCCGGTCGGTGGTGAGGTCCACGACGGCAATCGTATCCCAAGAGCAAGCGTAAAGTTCGTTGTCCTGCGCGCACCAGCACACCTGGCGTACGTCGTACCACGACACCGGGATGCGCGCAACTACCTGGCGGGCGGAAGCGCCCACGACAAAGACGTCTTCGGCACCCACATACACGCAGTCGTTGCCCGGGCTCCAGCAAACGCCGTCAACGTAGCTCCCGATGGGCACCTGACCCAGGATTGTGTCCGCCGCGCAGTCTATCACCGCCAGGTCCCGCGAGCGCACGACGCAGAAGAGGACGCCGTCAACCGCGTCCATGACAATCCAGTCCGGGTTCTCAAGCGAGTCAATGCTTGCGACTACCTGGTCGGTGACGCCGGATACCACGTCGACCCGGCCGTCGGTCCAGCACGAAACATAGACCTTGTTCGCGGCGGCATCCACTGCCAGCCGGCCGCGCCCCTCACCGACGTTCGTCCACGAGAGCACGCTGTCATTCGCGCAGTCAACGATGATGAGCGACCCGTAGGTTCCCCATGCCACGTAGAGCTTGTTCGCGGTCGGATTGTAGGCGATATCCGAGATGCCGACGTCAACGATGTGAACGGTGTGGACGATGGAATCGCCGGCGCAGTCTATGACCGCGATGTTGTCATCGTCGGTCGAGTGTAGACCGCAGTAGACCTTGTTCTCCGCCGGCGCGGCACACAGCATGAACGGCGAGTCGCCCCACAGTATCGCCCTGCCCGTGATGGTATCTGCCGAGCAGTCGATGGCCGTAACGGTCTGACTGCCCGCGCAGTACACTTTGTTGACCCCGGGAGCATAGCAGACGTCCCAGAGTTCTCCTCCAAGATCGATGCTGTCCGCAAGCACGTTCGCGGCCGCATCAATCACGTAAACATAAGGTGAGTAATTGCTGACGCAGTAGACCTTGTTCTGCACCGGGTCGTAGCACAGCCCGTGGTCGTAACCCGGAACCGGTATCCGCGTTATCTTCCGGTGGGTGACGCCGTCGAGCACGACCAGGCAGGAACTGCCGGAGCCGCCGCCGACGTAGACCGTGTTGTTGCCGGTGTTCACGACGAATGCCAGCGGGTTCGTCAGTCCGCTGAACGAATCGGGCAGGGGCACGACCTTCTCCAGCCACTGCGCCGGAAGGACCGCGCACAACAGACAGGATGCAGCCCAGAGCACGAGCTTGGACTTCA
>CAIVTL010000247.1 GCA_903908785.1 Caldifarciminota bacterium
CATGTTCTCGTGGAAGAACAAGGACATCCAGACCATCAAGTCGTGCGGCAACCAGGGCCACAGTCAGCAGTACATGATTACTGAGCCGGGCAATTCGAAGTCGGTCATTTCGGCCGCGTCACTGCAGAACGGAACCAGCGCGACGACACTGTCCAGCTACTCGTCCGGAGGCCCGGCGCCGGACGGACGGGTCAAGCCGGATATTTCGGTGCCCGGAGAGAACATCATGTCCGTGGAAGCGGGAACCCAGAACAGCTACGTTTCGATGAGCGGCACTTCGATGTCGTCGCCGTGCACCAACGGGAGCGTGGGTCTGTGCCGCTCGTACCTGCGCAAGGGCTTCTACCCCTCCGGCGCGGCGACCCCGGCCGACACGTGGGGCTATGTTTCATCCGCAATCCTCAAGGCGATGATATTCGCTTCGGCCGACCCCAATGTGGGGAGCTACGTGGTTCCTTCCATATATATCGGCTGGGGTCGGATTGACCTCGACTCGGTGCTTTACTTCGCCGGCGACGCGCGCAAGCTGCTCGCATACGACGACACGACCGGGCTGGCGACCGGCAACTACCGCGATTTCCAGTTCCTGGTGAACGACTCAACCATGCCGCTCCGCGTGGGTGTGGTCTGGACCGATACGGCCGCCGCGGCCGGCGCGAACCCCGCGCTCATCAACAACCTCGACTGCCAGCTTACCGCTCCGAACGCCGACTTCTACAAGGGCGACCTGTACACCAGCGGCCAGTCGACAAAGAACCCGTCCGGGGCGTTTAACACGCTCGACCCGGAGGAGATGTTCCGCGTGAACGCGCCGGTAGCGGGCTCGTGGACGCTGCGCGTGTCGGCCCAGAACGTCGTGACGCGGCCCCAGCCCTATGCGGTCGTCATCACCGGCGCGGTAATGCTGGGCGACCTGCACGACGTCGGCGTGACCGCCATCCTGGCACCGAAAGATACCGTTGATACCGGTTCGGTCGTCACGCCCGCCGCAATCGTCAGGAACTTCGGCACCTTCCCGGAAACCTTCCCGGTCTGGATGAGCATTGGCGAGGACTACAGCGATTCGGTTGAGGTGTCGCTTGCGGCCGGCGCGGTTGACACGGCCGAGTTTACCGACTGGTCGGCCGGGTGGATAGGAACCTATGCCGTCGTGTGCAGCACGGGCCTGGCGGGCGACGAGAACCCGGGCAACGACACGCTGGCCGATTCGTTCGTGGTCTGGCCGTTCACCGGTATCGAAGAGCCGGGCAGGCTTCCCACCGTGTTCGCGCTCGACCGCGCCCTGCCGACCCCGTTCTCCGGTTCGACCACCATCAGGTTCAGCATTCCCCGCCGGACTCAGACGAGCGTCTGCATCTACTCCGCAGCCGGCGCTCTGGTCAAGACCGTGTGCAACTCCTCCCTCCTCCCTGCTCACTACTCCCTCAACTGGGACGGCCGTGATGCGCAGGGCAGACCGGTGGCGCGCGGCGTCTACTACTGCCGGATGACTGCCGGTGACTTCCGGGCGATGAAGAAGCTGGTCAAACTCGACTAGCGCCAATCTTTCGTATCGCAGCGGGCGGGGCATTGTCAGCGACGACCACTACCTGGGATTCACCTGTGCTGCCGGCTTCAAGCGCTGGGCTGAAACCGACGTTCTCATTGGCATTGGCTCGCGGTTGCAGCTCAAATGGTTCGAGTGGGGGCTCCAACAGTGCCCCACCGTGAAACTC
>CAIVTL010000248.1 GCA_903908785.1 Caldifarciminota bacterium
CCGGTCACTGCCAGCCGCAGCGGATGGATGACCTGGCCGACTTTGATGCCCGCGCCGGCAACGAACTCCTGAACGGCCCGCTCCAGAATCGGCACGTCGAACGGCTCCGCGGCGGCCAGTCGCTTTCGGACCTCGACCAGCAACGCGGCCGCCTCAGGTTTGCCGAACTCCTTTTCGAAAGCCTTTTCGTCATAGACCAGTTTGTCGTCAGCCGTGAGGAAGTCCGCGTAGTCCAGAATGTCTCCCGCCACCTTGATGCGGTCACCGGCAGCCCGGATTATCGCCGCCACCTTTTCCGGACTGCCGTCCAGCCCGGACTGCCGGAGGAATGGCATCACGAGCTCCACCCGTCGCTCAACCGGCAAGGCAAGCATGTGCCTGACTTCGAACGACATCAACTTGCCCGGGTCGAAGCTTGCGGCCGACTTGTTCACCCGTTCCAGCGAGAAACCCTCGATGAGTTGCTGCCGCGTGAAGTGCTCCGTCTTGTCGTCCAGCGCCCAGCCCAGCAGGGCCAGGTAGTTGACTATCGCCTCAGGCAGGAACCCGCTCTGGCGATAGAAGTCCACGACCACCGGGCTCGCCGTGTCCGGCCCGGTCGCGAGCTTGAGCGCGGCCGCAATCTTGTTCCCGTGCGCCACGAGGTCGGCGAAGTCGCGGTTCTTCAGATACTCTTTCAGCTTCCGCTTGCTCAGTTTGTTATGGCTTCCCGGCTCCGCGACAAAGGGCAGGTGCGCGAACTTCGGGACCGGACGCCCGAGCGCCTGAAGGATGAAGACCTGCCGTGGCGTATTGGACAAATGCTCTTCGGCGCGGATGATGTGGGTGATACCCATCGCGTGGTCGTCGATAATGCTGGCGAGGTGATAGAGCGGGCTGCCGTCAGCGCGCTCGATGACGTGGTCCTGCTCGCGCGCCCACTCGAACTCAACGCGTCCGCGCACTATATCGTCAATGACAAGTGTGCCGTCAGTCGGCATCTTCAGCCGGACAAAGCCCTTCCTGCCCTCGGCCTCAAACCGGACGCGGTCGGCCGGCGTCTCCGCCATCCACCACCGGCTGTACCGAAACACGCCGGTGCCCCCCGACGCCACCGCCGCTTTGCGCTCGGTGTCAATCTCCTCGGGCGTGGCGTAGTCCCGGTACGCGGCCCCGACTTCGAGCAGCTTCTCGACCGCGGCGCGATGGCGCTCGGTCCGCTGCGACTGGTAGTACGGCTCGAACGGCCCGCCGACCTCGGGTCCCTCGTCCCAGTCAATCCCGAGCCAGCGCAGGCCGTCCAGAATCGGCTGGAGCACATCGGCCAGGTTTCGTTGCTGGTCGGTGTCGTCAATTCTGAGGATGAACTGCCCGTGGTGCTGCCGGGCGAACAACCAGTTATACAGGGCGGTGCGAACCAGCCCAAGGTGCAGCGCGCCGGTTGGTGACGGCGCAATTCTTACTCTGACTTCGTTCATCTGGAAATCGTCAATCGCAAATCATATTAGCGGAGAGGGTGGGATTTGAACCCACGGTACAGTGTTACCCGTACAACCGCTTAGCAAGCGATCGCCTTAGACCACTCGGCCACCTCTCCGACGGAATAGATCCAATAGGACCAATAGCTCCTATTCTGGCAGCGGAGGGCGCAGGATTCGAACCCGCAAGACCCATCGCTGAGTCGGCAGATTTCAAGTCTGCTGCCTTACCAGTTAGGCTAGCCCTCCGGCTGGAATCTCCGAATTGTAAAGAACGCCGGCCCTAATTTAAGGGAATTGGCCGACCAAGTCAACAAACTGCTGATTGCGACATCGACAGCGGAATGCGGGTGACGGCCCGCCGTTGGTTGACAGGCTGCAGCGATGTCCTATAATTTGATTGACGGAGCCAGGCATTTGCCCGGCCCCGGCTTAAGCTTAGAGCTGAATGGCGAATAATGAGACCGGGACTGAGTACGCCCGCACGTCGTGCGGCCACGGTCTTCATGATTCACGATTCCTGATTTCATAGGAGGTACTGATGCGCAGACTAGTCATCGGCGTGACCTTGCTGGCCGCCATATCTTTCGGTTATACCCTGTTC
Source organism: Caldifarciminota bacterium (assembly GCA_903908785.1). Lineage (GTDB taxonomy): Bacteria > Hydrothermota > Tepidihabitantia > Tepidihabitantales > Tepidihabitantaceae > UBA2258. Next base: position 2,062 of record CAIVTL010000248.1, read on the forward strand.
ACAGAGAGCTTCGACGCGGCGTGGAGCCCGAATACCCCGCCGGCGGGTTGGCGGATATACCACTCCGACCCCCTGAACGTCGGCGATGACGACTGGCACCGCGACTCGGGACGCGCGCCGTGGGACGGCCATCTGACGCCGTTCGCCGCCATCCTGCCGAGCGTGACCCAGGACGCCACACCCGACTCACTCATCTCGCCGATACTCGACTGCCGCGGCTACGACCACGTCACGCTGCGCTGCAGCACCAACTTCCTCGACGCCACGCCCAACCCGTATGCGGCGCAGATCGCGTACTCGGTCGACAGCGGGCTGACGTTTCCGTATGTCCTGCAGACCTACAATGCCGCCACCGGTACGATATGCGAGTCCCTGGTGCTTGACCAGGCGCGCGACCGGGCCGGCGTCGTAGTCGCCTGGGTCTTCAATGGCGACCTGAACGACATCACCTCCTGGTACGTGGATGACGTGACCGTCACCGGTGATTCACTGTACCTCTGGGACATCAAGGCCGGCCCGATTGTCACGCCGGGCGCGGCCGTGGTCCGCACCGGGCTCTTCGCTCCGACCTGCCGGTTCCGCAACCTCGGCGACACCATCCAGCGCGCCATCCCGGTGGCCTGCAGCCTCTACGACAACCTCGGCAACGGCCTCGCCGGCTGGACCGCCACGCTCGATTCGCTCTGGAGCGGCTGGCCCGAGACCGTCGCCGTATTCGCGCCCGCATACAGCCTCACGCCCGGCGACTACTCCATTAAGTTCTGGTGCTACGCCGATTCCGACCTGAACCGCGCCAACGATACCGCGCAGATGGGCTTCCAGGCGGTCAATCTCTACGACATGGCGACGACTGCTATCGCCTGGCCGGGAGACACCATCTGGCCGGGCTACCTGTCGCCGTCCGCCCGATTCCGCAACCTCGGCGACACGGTGCAGACGGTCGTGCCGGTGGCGTGTACGCTGTATGACAACGCGATGAACGTTGTCGCGACCTGGAATGACTCAATTGGTCCTATCCAGCCGTCCGCCGAGACCCTGCTCTCGTTCACCCCGCCGTTCCACGCCAGCCCGGGGAATTACTTCATCCGTTTCTGGTGCAGCGCCGATTCCGACTACGTCCGCGCCAACGACACGCTCGGCCGGAACTTCGCGGCCTGGACCCCGCCCGGAGTCCTGTTCGCCGAGGACTTCGATACCACGTGGAGCACGAATAACCCACCACCCGGGTGGCGGATAATCCACTCGGCGCCGGGCGATTCCGGCCGGGACGACTGGCACCGGGAGAACGCCAATACGGCACCGTGGACTAACCACCCGACCCCGTTCGCGGCAATCGGGCCCATCATGACCCCGGACGCGCCGCCGGATTCACTCATCTCCCCGACCATCAACTGCGCCGGGTACCGGAACATAACCCTGGTCTGCAGCACCTACTTCTACCGCTGGTCGAGCCAGCCGTACATCGCCCGGCTCATATACTCTATCAACGGCGGTGCGACGTGGCTCACGCTGCACGACTACTACGTCGGCTCAAGCCCGGGCCCGGTGCTCGAATCACTGGACATGGACCAGGCCGCGGGCAAGCCCAACGTCAAACTCGCCTGGGTATATGACGGTGACATCAACTACATCCAGTGGTGGTCGGTCGACGATATCATGGTCTTTGGTGACCCGATGCCGGCCTGGGACGTGTGGTGCCGGCGGATCAATCAGCCGCCGCTGCGGATGACGCCGGGGCCGCTGCAACCGGCCGCGCGCTTCCGCAACCTCGGCGACAGTATCCAGTACAACGTCCCGGTCGCATGCAGCCTCTACGACAACGCGATGGTCGGGCTGGCGGCGTGGACCGACACGATTGACACGCTGCTGCCGCAGACCGGCGAGAAGGTGGGCTTCTTCGACCCGCCGTACAACCTGCCGCTCGGCCAGTACTTCATCAAGTTCTGGTGCGCGGCCGATTCGGACTATGACCGGAGCAACGATACGCTGACGCGTTCGTTCCAGGCCACCCTGCAGAAGGAACTGAGCTACGACGACGGCAGTGCGGCCGAGTACAAGTCCTGGCCGGTGGGTCACTACGGCTGGGGCGTCAAGCTCAACGCGGACACTTTCCCGGTCTACATCGAATCGCTCAAGGTGCGCCTGGAGGCGCCGTCAGACCCGAACTACTGCGGGTACCAGCTCGCCGTGTTCCTCGACGACGGCACCGGGCAGCCCGGCAAACTCTATCTGAAGACCCCGATTCAGTACGCGACCGCCGGCACCGCCGCCTGGAACTCGGTGTTCCTTGCCGACACCGGCGAGCAGCTCGTGATGCCGACCGGCCAGTTCTACGTCTTCTACCTGCAGGTCGGGGAACCGCCGGAGTGCCCGGCGCTCGGCCGGGACGCGTCGCGCGATACGACGGCCTCGTACTGGGAATACCGGAACGGCACGTTCCGTCCCGATTCCACTCCCGGCGACTTCATGATTCGCGCGGTCGTGAATCTCGCGCCGGTAACGCCGGCGCTGGTCGACCTGCGCGCGCTGTACGTTGACCAGCCGCTCTACGACTTCGTCCAGCGACCGTTCGACGCGCCGATAACGCCGAAGGCGCGGGCCGACAACTTCGGCTCCCAGACGGTGTCGCCGGCCACGATTCAGTGCGACATCCTCGGCCCCGGCGGCGTGCTCCTCTACAGCAACGTCCAGGCACTCGACTCGCTCGTCCCGGGCCAGGACACGCTGGTAACGTTCCCGAACTGGGTGCCGACCACGGCGGAACGGTGCACGGTCGTACTCAGGACATCGATTACCGGAGGTCCGGACTCGGTCCCGCAGAACGACGAAAAGCGATTCTCGCTCGACGTGCTCAAGGGCGCTTACACCGGATCGAGCGCGCTCCGCTATGGCTGGATTGACTCCGACACGACCGGCGGACCGACGTTCGCCTGGATTGACACCAACGGCTTCAACCGGGTCGCCCTCGGTGACAACAGCTTCATAAATATCTACTTCGAGCCCGGCATGCACTTCCCGTACTACGACAGCACCTATGACTACGTATTCGTCTCGGCCAACGGCTGGGTCGCGCTCGGCTCGTCGAGCCCGGGCGGCACGTTGGACACGGTACCGGACAAACTGCCGATCCCGGCCGCACCCAACCGCTGCATCTATGCATGGTGGGACAACCTCACGCAGGCGCCCGACTTCGGCGACGGCATGGTCTACTACCGCCGGTTCGGGGTCGAGCCGAACCGGTACATGGTTCTCGTATTTGAGAACGTCAACCGCGTCGGCACCGACAGCGCCAACGGCATCACGTTCGAGTTGATATTCCGCGAGAACGGAACGATTCTCTGCCAGTACAAGGACGTCGTGACCGGCGACCTCAACTTCGACAACGGCAAGAACGCCTCCATCGGGCTCGAGAACAAAGACGGCACCGACGGCCTCAACTACCTGTACGCCCGGCCGCCGATGTCCACCGCGGTCCATGACCTGGCCAACCGGCTCAGCCCGGGCCGCGCCATCCTGTTCCAGCCGGAAACGCGCGACGCCGCCGCGCTCGAGATCGTGAGGCCGGCCGGCTACGAATTCCCGGGCCTGATTACGCCGCAGGCCAAGATTCAGAACTACGGTACGATCACCGACTCCATCCGCGTGTTCATGCACATCGGCCTCGTCTACGCCCAGGACACGCTCATCACCGGCCTGGCGCCGGGCGAGAGCACCATCGTCAGCTTCGAGAGCTTCAATCCGTGGGATGCGCAACTCGGCACCTACACCGCGGTCTGCTCGGTCCGGATGGTCGGTGACGTGGACTCATCCAACAACGCGACCAGCAAGTTCGTCACCGTCGCGACCTGGGTACGGCGGGCGGATATCCCGGCGCAGTATCGCAAGCGCAAGGTCAAGAACGCGGGCCTGTGCTACGCTCCGACCACGGGCCGGCTCTACGCGCTCAAAGGCAGCAACAGCGCCGACTTCTGGACCTACAGCATTGCCAGCGACTCCTGGGATACGCTGGCCTCGGTGCCGCTCGCCCCATCCGGCTCCAAACCGCGCGACGGCGCTCACCTGACCTTCGACCCGAGCCACGGCAACCTGGGCTCCATCTGGGCGCTGAAAGGCGGCGGCCGGCCCGACTTCTACCGCTACGACATCGCCACCGACACCTGGTACACTCAGAAGTCCGCGGTCGTCACCTACCAGCACCTGCCGCCTCCCGGCTTCCGCGACTATCGGGCTCCCAAGAAGGGTGCGGCAATCGAATACGTGCCCGAACAGGGCGCGCAGGGCTCGGTCTTTGTCATCCCGGGCAGCGGCACGAACTACATCTGGTACTACGACATCGCCGGTGACTCGTGGACGTACCCGCACGACACACTCACCCAGGCCGGCGTGATGTACTGGCCGCCCTACGACGTCCCGTACGGCCAATACGGCACCCGGTGCAAGTTCGGCTCGGACCTCGCCTATCTCAACGGCAAACTCTACGTACTCAAAGGCTCAGGCACGCTCGAGGCCTACGGATTCACCCCCGGCCTGCCTCCCAGTGACGACCCCTGGAGAGACACGCTCGACCAGGTCACGTTCAAGGGGCCGCGCTACCGCAACGTCAAGGCCGGCGGTTCGCTGGTCGGCAACGGCGACCGGCTGTACGCGCTCAAGGGCGGCAACACCCAGGAGTTCTGGCGCTACCGGGTCGACAAGGATACCTGGCACCAGCTCACCGACATACCGCTGGCCCTCAGCGGCAAACGGGTCAAGGTCAAGCGCGGCTCGGGCATGGCGTCGGTTGATTCAACCATCTACTGCCTGAAGGGCTCGACCTCGTACGAGTTCTGGCAGTACAAGCCGGGTGCCGACACCGTTCCCTGGTTCCTCGGCGACCGGCCTGACCGCGAAGGCGTGATGGCCGACAAGGTCATGCTTGACCTGTCGCGGCCCTGGCTCGTGGCCTATCCGAACCCGACCCGCATCGGCCTGACTATCAGCTACAACCTCACCGCCACCGCGCCCACGCGTCTCCGCGTCTACGATGCGGCGGGCAAGCTCATCGCCAACCTCTGGGATGCCGCGCGACCGCGCGGCCGGTACGTAGCGCACTGGAACGCGCTGGCGGCCGACGGCGGCAGTGTCGCGTCCGGAGTCTACTTCGTCAAACTCGAGAGCGGCGACTCGCGCCTGACTCAGAAGTTCATCGTCCAACACTAACTGCCGACATCAGCAACCGGGGCGGGCATTGTTGCCCGCCCCGATTGCTTTCCGCACCGCCCGCGCCCGGGCGCGGACCGCTGGTCAGGACGCACTCGGAACAGGCCGAATTCTCAGGATGAACCACCGCCCGAAATCGGCATTCGTCACTCGGCAATCGGTAGAACCACCGTCCGGAACCGGGCATCGGTCCTGGGATTTGGGGTTTGGGATTTGGAGTTTGGGATTTGTGGTTTCCCGCGCTGAGCGGGCGTTGTGTCGCTCGAAGTACGTCTCGGTGTTCGTCAGAACGTATGCTGAACTGTATCGCGACCGGCGTCGGCACGCATGTCGGCACCCGCGTCTTCACCTGAATCTCAACCTCAACCTTAACCTCAACCTTGCCCTCAATCCGGCGCTGAACGCGAAGCCGTTCGAGAAGTCGCTCAAGAAGCCTAACACGTCGCTGGTCCTGTCGGTCATTCGTTACAGGTAAGGGTCGTTGAAGGGTTTGATGTCAGTTGAGTTCCAGCACCAAACATGACCCCCGGGGCAGTCCGTGGGCCGCCCACTCCCCGGAAGAATTGTGCTTCCGGTCGTGCCTAACCACTACCTGTAGACTTTCGGCAACGCGCGCCTCCGCCGCGTTCGTCCGAAGGAAGGTAACCGCCAAGGCCTCAGGCTCTGGACGTCTGCATTCTGACCGCCAACTCGTAACCCGCAACTTGCCACTGCCTCTCGCAACCCGTAACTCGTAACCCGCAACTCTCCTCTGGCTGTAGGCTGAAAGCTGTCAGCTCACCGCGCCCAACGGCCGCGCCAGCCATTTTGCATCTCCTTTTCATTCGGCCTTCATAGTTATACATGCCGGACACGCAAAAGCGGACACACTCTGGACAAGCTCCACCCCGGGGGGGGTCGTAGGGGGGCCGGTATGTCGAGGTCCAAATCAACTTGTTCGTCCGCCTGCAAGCCCTTGGGCAGGGCCGCTCGGCTGGCGGGAAGGCAGGTCAGGGAGCAGGTCTCAATGCGGGCCTCTGGGAGGACTTCGCCGCGGGTCGGGTTGAGGGTTTCGCTGCGGGCCAAATTGAAACCGAGGCTGAGGTTGAGGTTGAGGTTAAGGTTGAGGCTCGCGGGCAGGCCCGTTCCCAGGTGGGCTCGAAGGTCGGCTCGGCTGGAAGTGGAGAGGAGGAAGGAGTGGAAGAAGGGGAGGTAGAGGATATGGGCGGCGGGTTGGTCGCTGTCCAGCCCCGTCTGCCCGGCCCATTCCACCGAACCAGAACCGCTCTCCGCACCGGCTCCGGGCCACGATTACGCTGGGAATTCCACTCCCCTGCACGCTGCCTTCCCCCTCGTTTCCAGACCCCGAGACCCGCACCTGCGGCCACGCCGACAGGAGACCTGAGCAGAGCTTGACTCCCGCCGCTGTAGCGTTATAACTGTGGCGAGATGAATCGACGGAAACTCCTGGCACAACTGGCAGCCGGCGCGGTCAGGAATGTCGGCTTCGACGACTTCACCGGGCTGGTCAGGGCGTTCGGATTCGCCTTGGCGCGAAGGAGTGGAAGTCATCACATCTGCACACGGCCCGACATTCTGCAACTCGTCAACCTTCAGGACGCGAACGGCCAGGCGAAGCCATATCAGATACGGCAGTTCCTCCGGCTTATCGAGAAGTACAATCCAACTATGGAGGAAGAACGTGAGTGATTATCACATCAACATCTTCTACAGCGAAGAAGACGGCGGGTATGTCGCGGACATACCGGACCTCGACGCCTGCTCCGCGTTCGGGAGCACGCCGGAACAGGCGCTGGCCGAACTCGAGATAGCCAAGAAGGCGTGGCTGGAGGCAGCGCAGGAGGCCGGCA
>CAIVTL010000249.1 GCA_903908785.1 Caldifarciminota bacterium
TCACAGGTGCCTCTCCCCCACCGGGTGTCCCGCGATTTCGGCGAGAAGTTGCTTCATCTGGCCAAGGTGCTTCCGGTCGGCAACGAGCACCGCGTCGCCGGCCCGGACGATAACCAGGTCCTTGACGCCAAGGGCCGCGACGATACCTGAGTCCGAATCAACCACACAGTTGGACGAATCCTTGCTCACGAGCAGGCCGTTGGCCACGTTGCCTGCCGAGTCCGGCTTGGTGTGACGGACGAGCGCAAGCCACGAACCGACGTCGTCCCAGTCGAACGCGCCGCGCATGCAGACGACGTTGTCCGCTTTCTCCATCACCGCGTAGTCAATCGAGATTGCTGGCGCCTCGCGATAGAGACGGGCGAGTGCCGGCTTCTCCCGGCGCGTGCCGATGGTCGTACCGAAGGACTCAAGCGCCGCGTGAAAACCTGGCATGAGCTTCCGGAACGCGGCCAGTATCGCATCCACGCGCCAGATGAACATGCCGCTGTTCCAGACGAAATTGCCGGCGGCGAGGTACGCGCGAGCCCGTGCCGGACTCGGCTTTTCCTTGAACGCCTGTACCCGGTGCGCGGTCAGCCCGGCTTTGCCCGCAATCTGCTTGCCGAGCTGGATGTAGCCGTATCCGGTGTCAGGCCGGTCCGGCCGGATGCCGAACGTGACGAGCAGACCCTGCTGGGCAAGTTGCGCGCCCATCCGCACCGCCTTGAGGAACCCGGACCGGTCTTCAATGAGATGGTCGGCAGGAAGAACGACCATCGTCGCGTCCGGGTCCTGCCGATGCAGGTACGCGGCAGCGAGGCCGATGGCCGGCGCGGTGTTGCGGCCCACCGGCTCGAAGGCGAGACGTGCCGCCGCACCGAGCTGCTTGCGCAGCACCGAGCCGAACTCGGCGGGTGCAACGAAGAGTTGCCGCTCCGGGGGGCAGAGCGGCCCAATCCGCGCGCTCGTTTCCTGGGTCAGGGAACCCCGGCTGAACAAAGCTATAAACTGCTTGGGCAGGACGCGTCGACTCTTGGGCCAGAACCGCTCTCCCCTGCCGCCGCAAAGGATGACCGCATACAGGCTCATCGTTCCTCCTCATACGATACCGAGCGCAGAAAGGCGCTCACGACCAGGCCGCCGATCCGCGTGCGGATGGAAACCGGTACCCGCTCCTCGTCGTTGCTTAGGTAGACTGTGCCGAGCGGGCCGCCGGCATTGGGCACAACCGCGATGCAGTCGTACACGCCGGCTGGCGTACTCACCGTCTTCGCGGTCCGGGCAACCGCTACCAGTTTGTAGTTGCGCCGGTCAACGTGGAGCGCGGTCTTGACCGTGTCGCCGGGCGCCATCGGGAGAGTGCGAAAATAGTACCATGTCGCAAGCAGGTCGCGGGCGTCCGGTTGAATAGGGATGGCCTTGCCGTCCGAATACCGGGCAACCAACTGGCCAAGGTCGAAGTCCGCGCTCCACTCGGCCCGGAAGTTGGGCTCGCGAGTCCGCTTGTACGAACGAAGCGTAACCAGGTCGGAAACCCGGCACCAACTCTCCAGCCGATAGTTCGCCCAGAACACCCAGGAAAAAGACCGCGTCAGTTCCAGGTCTGCCCGGAAATGCCAGCACTCGGTGGTCCCGACCGTCTCCGGCTCAAGCGTCTCGAGTACGAGCGTGCCCAGCGCAACCGGACCGTAGCGCAGGCCGTAATCGAGTCGCTCGCCCGGGACAGCCGCGATGGCAATGGCGACAAAGATCGACAGCACCGGGCAATCATAGGGAACTCACACGGAATAGTCAATGATACAGCATCCAGGAGCAGTAGGTTACCAGAGTGCGCGCAAGTCAAAAGGCAAA
>CAIVTL010000250.1 GCA_903908785.1 Caldifarciminota bacterium
AGGCGAACTATGAGCCGTGGAAGGATTCGCGGTTCACCTTGACCGGGCTTGCGGCCGAGGACGTGCTCGATTTCTGGGACCCGGCAGACCCCGAGGGGCTGAAGGCCAGGCTGACCTGGGGGAACCGCGGGGCGTCGCTGCGCTGGAACCGCGTGTTCACGCCGATTCTGTACGGCGAGGTCGTGGGCGCGTGGAGTAACTTCTACTCGAACTTCAACGTGAACCTGGGCAGCCCGACCGACATCCGGATGAGCACCGACCTCACCGACCTCACGCTGAAGGCGGACCTGACGTGGTATGCCGGTGACCGGCACACACTCGACCTCGGGTTCGACGGCCGGTTCACGCGCAGCAGCCTGACGTTCTCGTATGACACAGCCACGGTCAACACCGCGGACACGCTCTGGCCCTTGGCCGTGTACGTGGACGAGAAATGGGAGATTGTCCCGGGCAAGCTCTACCTGAAGCCCGGGTTCCGGCTGAGCTATTACACCAAGGGCCGGCGATTCGCGCCGGAGCCGCGGCTGGGTTTGAAGTATCATCCGTTCAAGAACACCGCGATCAACCTGGCGGCGGGACGATTTACGCAGCCGATGGTGACGCTCAACTCGACCGACGCGATACTCTCGATTTACGACATGTGGCTACCGGTGCAGGCGGACCAGGCCCTGCCGACCGCGCTGCATTTCATCGCGGGCGCGGAGCAGTGGCTGAAACGGGACGTGGTGGTTTCGCTTGAGGGCTACTATAAGAACTACAGCAACCTGCTCGAAACCCGCTACGGCGACTACTTCACGCCGCCGGAATCATTGCTCGTGGCGGACGGGTACTCAGTCGGCGCGGACCTGATGCTGCGCAAAACCGAGGGCTGGGTGAATGGCTGGATAAGCTATTCGTATGCCTGGACGCGGCGGAACATCGGCGACGAGGTTTACCACCCGCACTACGACCGGCGGCACAACGCGAACGTGGTGTTGACGTTCCCGCACCTGTTCTGGGGCATCGACGTTTCGGCCAAGTGGACTCTCGGCACGGGGCTGCCGTATTCGGGCAGCGTCGGGTATTACCCGAAGTACCAATACCAGCCGGGCGACCCGGAGTGGTGGCGCAAGCCGGACTGGGGGTTCTTCAACGGGGCGCGCGACGCGTTCCGCTACCCGGTGTATCACCGGCTGGACGCGGGGTTGACCAGGACGTGGACTTTGAAGTGGGGCGAAATCTCCGGGTTCCTTGATGTGACGAATGTCTACAACGCCAAGAACGTGCTGCTTTACTATTGGGAAGTGGGAGACAACGGGTTGCCGGTGCGGCACAGCGTCGGGATGATTCCGATTCTGCCGACGGTCGGAGTCAGGGTGAGGTTCTGAAGGATGAAGGATGAAGGCGTAAGGATGAAGGCGGAAGTCAGGAAGCGGGAAAACCCGAAACCCGAAGTCCTAATGACGATTGAAGCCCGAAGCACGAGTGACCGAGCGGCGGACGGTTTCGCTTCGGTTTTTGGTCATTCGAGCTTGATTCGTCATTCTGGTTTCGATATTCGGGCTTGTTCGCGCTCGGGCCTGCGGCTTGCGGCTTTGGGCTTGTGCTTGAGCCTTTTCCTCACGGCGTGCGAGAAGACGCAGTCGGAGTTATTCAAGCCGCAGTTGGTCGTGCACGGGTTGGTCCGCGCCGGTTACCCGGGCGTGCAAGTCAACATCAATCGTAGCTACGCGATTGACGAGCCGTTTGACACGATGTTCCCCGGCGCGAGCGGCCTGGTCTGGCGCGGGACCGATACCTGGTCACTGGTCAACTACGCCCGCGATGCCTACGAAACGCGGGAGCCCGGTCCCTGGCCTGCGTCCGGCGACACGTTCGGTGTTCGCATCGCCAAGGACGGGTTCGACACGGTCTATGGCCGGACCGTGGTGCCGGACTCGTTCCGCATCCTGTTCCCGCGCGAGGGCGACACCGTGTCGATGAACGATTCGATGGTCTGGACCCGGAGCCGCAACTGCGCCGGGTATGACATGTCGATCACCGTGATCGCGGGCCCGGACACGTCCTTCTTTGACCTGGCTATGCCCAATGACACGACCGCCGGCAATCTGGACTCCACGGTCTTCCGCCTTTCCCAGATGTTCTTCCTGTACCAGGTCGAGCCGGGGATACACGTGCTGCGGCTCTATGCGTTGGACACGAGCTACTTCGACTGGGTGAGCGCCGGTGGGTTCGGGTTCGGCGGGGGCGGCGGCGACACTACCCATCTGGTTGGCGGTCTCGGGGTGTTCGGGTCGGCGGTGGTTGAGTCACTGACCGTCTATGTCAGAACGGACACAGCCGGGCCGCGCTGCGCGCGAGTGACCAGTGACCAGTTTGCCGTTTGCAGGGGCGGAAATGGTCCAAGTGCTCCAGCGGCCGCGTGCGAACGGGAAACGGAATACGGTGCGCGGTTAGCGAGGCGGGGCGGGCTGAACGCGCTTTGGTCAGGAAGTGGAGTCGTCTCCGCCCAGAGCCCGCTGCTCGCCGACCGCCAGCCATTCCGCGACCGCGGCCAGCAGCTTTTCACGCTCGACCGGCTTGGGGATGAACGCTTCGGCCCCGGTCTTGAGCGCGGCCTTGACGTCTTTTTCGGTCACGCGGCCGGAGAGAACCAGGACCGGCGCCTTGAACGTCCGGGTGCGCTTGAGTATCGAGCAGACTGAGAAGCCGTCCATGCCCGGCATCGAGAGGTCGCAGATGGCCAGGTCCGGCGGGTCTTCGCGCGCCACCTTGAGCGCTCCCATGCCGTCGGCAACGCTGGTTACGCGGTAGCCGGCCGACTGCAGTATCTTCTCCAGCAGAAGCCGAATCGGCGCTTCGTCATCAACCACCAGGATGTGCTTCATGGCTTTGACATTAAGCGGAATTGGGCTGGAAGTCAAGGAAGTAGGTAGCAGGTAGGATGTAGAAGGTAGCAGGTAGCAGGTAGAATGTAGAAGGTAGGGCGGAGAAGGCCGGCCCTATATGCTACCTCCTACATTCTACCTACTTGTGTCCACCAGCATCAGCAGGTAGTCGAAGCTGGTGCCGGTGTTGTTCTCGTAGCCCGCGACGAAGAGTTGCGGGTTACGGGTTACGAGTTGCGAGTTACGAGTTGCGGGTTGCGAGTTGCCGGGAGCGGGCAGGATGACTACTGGTTTGGATTCGCCGGCGCCGGTGCCGGCGTGGGTGAAGGTCCAAAGCGTGTCGCCGGCGGCGGAATAGCCGAGCAGGACCATGTCGGGGAAGCCTGATGTCCCGACCGAATTGCCGCCGACGATGACTTGGCCCTGCCGGTCGGCAACAATGCAGGAGCCGCGGTCGGCGTCGTTGTGCGCGCCGTTGTAGCGCCGGGCCCAGAGTCGCTCGCCGGTCGGCGAGTACTTGACCGTGGCGATGTCGAAGGACGACGCCGCGCCGGTTGATTGGCCGGTGACAAGGATGTCCCCGGCGGAATCGAGGCAGGCGGCCGTGGCGACGTCAACCTTGCCCGCGCCGTCATAGGTCTGCTGCCAGAGTTGGTTGCCGGTCGTGTCGAAGCAGCTCGTGTAGTAGTCAAACGACGTGCCCGCGCCGGTAACGGTGCCGACGACGAAGACAAGAGACGAGAGGCGAGAGGCGAGAGGCGAGTCGGACAGGAGGACGGCGGTTGGAAGGTCGGCGGAGTGGCCGGGGCCGTCGATGTCGCGGAACCAGGCAAGGGAACCGTCCGGGCGATACTTGAGCAGCGTTATGTCGGCGCCGGGCTCGCGGTTCACTACCTTGGCGACGACGTAGCAGTTGCCGCCTCGGTCAACTGCAAGGGCGATGGCGCCATCGTCCCTGCCGGCCCGGCCGTTGTAGAATCGCTGCCAGATGGTGTCGCCCTTGGCCGAGTACTTGACGAGCGAGACGTCGCAGTCGGTGCGGGCGAGTTGCGGATTGCGGGTTGCGGGTTGCGAGTCGGGCGCGGGCTTGTGCTTGGAGAACCCGGCGACGTACAGGCAGTTCCTCGGGCCGACCGCGATGGCCGCGGGCTTGTCGTCCGAATGGAACGGCGAATCGTACCGGCGCAGCCAGACCCGGTCCCCGGCCCGGTTGTACTTAATAAGAAGGAAATCCCAGCCGAGGTTGAAGTCCGCAATCGAGCCGCCGGCGGCGATGATGCTGCCGGCCGAGTCGCGGGCCAGGCACCAGGAGCGGTCCTCGCACTTGAGCGGCGAGCCGTAGCGCCGGGTCCAGGCCGTCTTACCCTGCGGGCTTACGCGCAGCGTGGCGAAGTCGAAGTCGGTGGTGTCGCCGAAGCTGTACCCGGAAAGCCAGCAGTTACCCGCGCTGTCGGTTACGAGCCCGGTAAGCTTGTCCTCACCGTGGACCGGCCCGTCGTAGCGCGCGGACCAGAGGACGGCCGGCGCGGCCTGCAGCCGCGCCGGAGGTAGCAGGTAGCAGGTAGCAGGTAGGAGAAAGAACACCACTCCGACATAGCCCCGCAAGCGTTCGGCTGCAGACGCAAGACTCCTAACTGCTAACTCCTAACTGCTAACTTCCTCTGCGCGCGGGGCTTCCTGCCGGAGCGGGATGCGGAAGCGGAACTCGGCCCACTTGCCCGGTTCTGAGTCCGCCGTAATCTCGCCGCCGTGCTTCAGAATTATCTGGCGCGAGATGTAGAGGCCGAGGCCGGAGCCGGTCACGCCTTTGTGCTCGGGATGGTGGAGCCGCTGGAACCGGGCGAAGAGTTGCTGTTTCTGCTCGGGCGCGAACCCGACGCCATCGTTACGTACCAAGCAGAGAGCCCAGTACTGGCGCATCCGTTCGCCGGAGTCGGTGTAGTCGAAGAACGCCCGCCGGACCAGACGGACGGCAATCGCCGTGTGCTCGCGGCCGTAGCGTATCGCGTTGCCGAGCAGGTTGCTGAAGACGACCCGGAGCAGCGTTGCGTCGCCGGGCGCGACCAGGTATTCAAGGTCGGTTTCGATGGACATGCCCCGCGCTTTGGCTGCCGGCGCCTGGACTTCAATCATCGGCCGGATGACATCGCCGACCAGGTCAACGGCCGGCGACGAGTTGAAGCGCAACTCGCCGGACTCAATCTGGGAAAGGTCAAGATAGTCACGCACGAGGTTGATGAGGTAGTTTGAGTTGGCGATCATCCGCTGGACTTTCTCGGTTTGCTGGGGAGTGAGTTTGCCGACATAGCCTTCGGTCAGGGTTGAGCCGATGGTCGCAATCGACGCCAGCGGCGCTTTCAGTTCGTGGGCGACGAAGTAGAGAATCTGGGCGTAGTTGCGCTTGGCTTGGGCCAGGTCGTCGATGTACTTCACCTTCTCGACCGCCAGCGACAGCGAGTCGGCAATCGCCAGAAACACGTTGACGTGCGAGGGGTCGTAGGCGTTGGGCTGGCGCGAGCCGAAGAAGAGGAAGCCGATGAACCGGCTGCCGGCACGCAGCGGGCAGGTGAGGTTGGACCGGATGCCCTCGCGCAGGGCGTCGCGGCTTGGCTTCTCGTCGGGATGGTCGACGAGGTAGCGCTCGTAGTCGTTGATGATGCGCGGCCGGCCGGTGCGGAGGACCGGCTCCAGCGACGAGCCCTTGAGCACGGACCAGTAGCCGGTGTCGATGACGGGCACCGGCTGCTGGCTGCGGACCCAGCGCCAGGTAACGACCCCGGTCTCTTCATTATGGAAGGCGACGCTCATCCGGTCGAACGGGATGATCCGACGCATCGTCTCGTAGACGACGTCGAGTACCTCGAACAGTGACTTGCCCGAGAACCAGAGGTGCTTCAGGTCTTCAAGCACCATTTGCACCGCGGCCTCGTGCAGCCGGGCGGTCAGGTCATCCTGGATATGCGTTTCTGATTCGTTCATCGGTGTCGTACTGCTGCTTTCCTTGCGGATACAAGATAGCCATTTCCGCACATGAGTCAACCGACCATCCGGCGTCGGTTCACCACCGTTCGTGCGGGTCGTCGTCGAACCTGCCGAGTTCGCGCCGGACCATCCGCGCCGCGTCAGGAGTCGTTTGTTGCGCGTCCCCGGAACTTTTGGCTTGACTTCGTCGGCGCGGCTGGCTACAGTGATAGAGAGGAATCGAATATGAACCCCTTGCTTGAGCGCATCTCCGTCGACCCCAACGTCTGCTTCGGCAAACCCTGTATCCGGGGCCACCGTATCTGGGTATCGCTGATTCTGGACATGCTTGCCGGCGGCATGAACATCCCGGAGATTCTGAAGGACTATCCGACCCTTGATGAGTTCGACATCCGAGCCGCCATCGCCTACGGCGCCGAGATGTCCAGAGACCGGTACGTACTCATCGGGGCTGCCTCCGGCTTGTGAAGTTCAAGCTCGACGAGAACTTCGGAACCCGCACACGACAACTCTTCCTCGCCGCCGGGCACGACGTATCCACCGTCGGCAGCCAGGAACTCTGCGGCTGCCCTGACCGACGGTTGTTCGAGATTTGCGGCCTGGAAGGCCGCTGCCTGGTCACCCTGGACATTGACTTCGGCGACGTGACCCGCTTTCCTCCGGACCGCAGCGCCGGCGTTGTCGTCCTGCGCCTGCCGAGAAACCCGACTCTTCCGATTCTGGAATCGCTGGTCAGCGCCCTGCTGCGAACGCTCGGCGACAGACCGCTCGCCGGACGCCTCTGGATGGTCGAACCCGGCCGCATCCGCGTTCACCAGACCGAAGCCGAGCTCAACCTGCCGGAATAGCCCGCGGCCGCTACGGGCCGACATAGAGGAGACGGGAGTCAAATGGTACGGGCTCGAAGCTGCGAACAGGAAACTGACGCTCTGCATCGCCCTGTCGGCTAATCTAGAATCTGAAATCTACAATCGTGAATGGTGTAGCTGCCCTCGCCACCCGGACTCTACCGTGTCGTTCGCGCCTTCGTGCCAGATTCCACCTCGGGGCATCTTGCAGTCCTAATAGGTGACTGTCCCTAATTCCCCCACGAACGAAACAGTCCCGGGCGCTGGGCAGGCAGGGCTTCATGTTGTGTCACCGTTTCCCGGTTACAGCCCCCGGATTCTCGCCTGATACGCAGGAAATTGGGAGGTATCCCGACTTCCCCGACTTCCCTCCCGTAAGTTGAGTTGCGTTAGCTTGCAGGGACCTCTAGCGCCAAGCCCGCTCGCGCGGCGACTTTCTTGGCGACCAGCATCCTTGCCGACTTGTCGTCCGGCCATCCACGGACTTCAGCATGGTGAGGAGTCAGTTCACTGGGCGCAGCCACGACCTGAAGACGTTGTTCCACGAATGCGGCCGCCTCGACATCGGTACGCCCATGGAGCGTGTCCACACGGCCCTGTTCCATCGCTCTCCCTACCGCCCAGAGTTCAGTGCCGCCCATATCGTCGTGGCGCACGACCGACAATCCCTCTCCCCGACGCGGCATGAATGCCTCATGCCTGACCGTTCGGTCCTGTCTGATGTGATGACTAGAGAAGACGAATCGGGCCAGGGTCTCATTGTCCATCACGGACGCAGAGGCCCCGGTGTTCATCGGGAAGTGACTTCCCGAATCAGGTCCATCAGGTCCTGAGGCAATGAACCATAGAATATATGCGTGCCGTGACGCGAGCTCGCGCCGACCAGAGCAGCGTAATATAGCTCTCCATCGGGGCTGACACTGATAGAGAGCGTCCGACGGGGACCGTGATACCATTCGAGAGAAACCAGCCCGTCCGCGTCCACCGCGACCGCTGGCATCCTGGTTCCCAACGGCAGCACGGAAAGGAGCTTGCGAGCCATCTCACACGTCTCCGCGACCACGGCCGAACCGGTGTACCCATCCCAGTTGGGGTTGGAGGCTTCTCCGCATACATCCAATAGTTCATCGTGCGCCTTCGACATTTCTACGAAGAAGTCAGCGCTCGCGCGCCACTTGCGGTCATACTCGGCGGACAGCCAAACGACAAATTCGGCGGTATCGCTGACGCCTCGTGTCGAATTTGCTCCGTACGGCACTAGGCTACATAGTCCCACTCAGTTCCTCCTCTTTGAACGCTGCCAAGGCCTTCTCGGTGATACTCCCAAAAAAGACCTTGTTCTTCAACCACCTCAGGTCTTCGAGTCGTGCCCGGAGCACCTTGTCAACTGGCTCAAAAGCTTCTTGAGTGAACGCGTCGATATCGAGTATCGCATAGCACCTAGGGTCTTCGCGACCTTGGGGCTCCTGTAGTGTTTTGACGACCCTTACGGCATATGGGTGCTCGGGGACCGTCAGGAGGTCGTGATGCAGGAATTGGCCGAGCACGAGTCCGACACCACGGGGCGTCTGCGGAGCGGGCTGTAAGTAGTTCCCGACGTCGCGTTCGTTCGGCGACAGCGGAAAACGGTTGATGTAGCGAAGCCCCAGCCTTCCGATCTCATCGGGTTCAGCAATCTCCCGGTAGACCTGCCACAGACGGACCGCCTCGGAGATGAACCGCGCCCAGTCCTGATAGGGCCTTAGTCTGCTAAAGACAAACCCGTCCCGGTTGAACTGCGCGACGTTCTTCGCATCCGGTGATTTCACCCGGTGACCTTTCCATCCTTTGTCGCGGACGCTCTGGATAGGCTGCTTGCCCGGCTCAACCCTGACTTCTGACTCCACCACCCGCAGTGTGTCCAGATAGGCGTAGTCGCCCAACCTCTGCTTAAGCGCAGTCCGGACTGCGGCTTCATCCCACGGTGACGTGATGTGTGCTGTTATGCCGATTACGGCCTCATTGATTGGAGCTCCGGGGAGGTGCTCAAATCGCTCAGTTGCGTCTATTCGGAATCCGCCAGGCACACTCATCTGATGTCCATTCTAGACAGACGGCATAGGGAAGTCAAATGCGCGGGATGCGCGGCCCTGACGCAGGAGCATCACTTCGCCCGGCCCTCGACAATCGGAATATCGTCATCGCCGGTCCTCTGCCAGACTTCATCGCGCAGAGGTGCGCTGTTGAGCTCATCCCGGTGCTGTCGCCACCGAGGCATGTTCGTATCAAGAATGGCCACGAACTTGTCGCCGTGTCGCCGTTCCAGCAGGTGCGCCATCTCGTGGAGCATTATGTACTCAAGACATCTCATCGGCTTCTTGGCCAACTCAAGGTTTAGCCAGACTCGCCGGGCCTCACGATTGCAGCTTCCCCACTTGGTCTTCATCCGTTTGATGCCTATCTGAGATACCTGCACACCCAGTTTCTCTTCCCACTTGCACTGAAGCGACGGAACGATGTCTCGCAGCCGCCGTCGATACCACTGGTGCAGCAAACTTGTCCGGTGCGCTGTTCCGGCTTGTGTCGGGACGTGCAGTTCCATGACACCAGCCTGGCGCAAGACAACCTGGCCACCTCGGCTGTTCTCAATTACCCGCAGGCGATAACGTCGCCCCAGATAGTAATGGCTCTCGCCACTGACCATCTGCCGTGGCGTCTGCCGCGGCTGAGTGACGAACCGCTCACGATGTCGGCGAATCCAGCCCAGCTTGCTTATCACTACGAGGCGAATGGCACTGTCTGATACAGCCAGAGGGGCTGCCACGCGCACTCGTCCGGCTGGCGGATACACACCGATGTGCAAATGCCTGATGCTCTTCCGGACTACCGCTACCGTCATTCCCTGCACGTCGATGCTGTAGCTGCTAGTACTCAAGATGGTTCTTCACCAACTCCAGCGTCTCAGCGACCAGCGCCTCGATGCCCTTCTCGTCCAAGGCCGCCCGCGCGTCGGTGACATTGGGGTCTGCGGCCGTCAAGGGCCGCAGCACTTTGGCAATAGCTATCTGCACTCGTCTTGTCTTGACCGCTTTGCTGCGCCATTCGTCCTGACCGCTGGTGCGGACTGCCTCGTCGACGGCCAAGGCCAGTCCCTCGTTTCGTTCCAGGTTGTCGTAGAGAGCTCGTCTACCAGCCGTATCCATCGACTTCGGGTAGCTGCCGCCTGCCTCCGGGTTCGCAACCTTCTTGGTCAGTTCGACAATCCTACGAAGGTACTCCTCGTACTTGACCGCCTCGTCTCGGCGCTGCTTGATCAGGTCGTCCAGCAGTTCGGACATCTTCTCGTAGTACTTCGGGTTGACCGGTTGCTCCTCTACGATCCGTCGGCGGACGTTATTCTCGATGACCTCGGCCACCGCCTCATGGCTTGTCCGAATACCGTCGGGCAGTGACTGAACCGCGTTCGGGCCGCGCTCGACGATGAGCTTGATGAGCGACATGTCGTCGAAGGCCGACACCTTCTTGCTTTCCACGGCGCTGATGTAGGAGTCGATCAGGTGACGCATCGCCGGCTCGTACATCTTCAGGTCGATGTAGTCGCCGCTGGCCAGTTTGACTTCGCTGCGGACGTTCTCGTAGTGACCGACCTCGGCTTTGATTGCCGCGACCTCACCTTCCTTGTACCCGGCCTCGACCATTTCCTCTGCGATGTTGGCGTAGGCACGGACCAGCGCAGCCACGCTCTTGTAGAGAGTCAACCGCTTTGGTTCGTTCTCTTTGAGCTGGTCGGCATTGCCCGAATCCCGGGCGCAGAAGTATCGCAAGTAGGCGGCCGAGTCTTTGGGCGGCTCGACCGGTTCGCAGAGCGCCCTGACCACCTCCCGCATTTCCTCCAGCCGTTCGCGTCCCTTCTTCAACCTGTCCTGCAGCAGTCCCGCGACGTCCTTCTTGTCATAGCCGTCTAGTGCGCCCGACGTGTAGTCATGTACCGCGCCCTCAAGACTCTTGAACAGGTCCTTGTAGTCGATGATGTACCCGTATTCTTTGTCCTCGGTATCCAGCCGATTCACGCGGCAGATGGCCTGAAACAGACCGTGGTCGCGCATCTGCTTGTCGATGTAGAGGTAGGTTGCGGGCGGCGCGTCGAAGCCGGTCAGGAGCTTGTCCACGACCAAGAGCAGTTTCATCTGCCCCCGGTTCATTGATGAACTTCTTCTTCACGGCCTTCTCGAACTCCTCGACCCGCGAGACAGCTTCTTCAGGCGTTTGGTCGAACCAATCGGCCAGCATCTTCTTGTAGATTGCGTACTGCTCCAGCCTCTCGGTCTCGCCTTCACCGCTCTCTTCTCCCTTTGTGCTGGCGACCGACGGCCGGTACGAGGTCACGATGGCACACTTGCCCTTGAGGTCTGTCTGCGAGAACATCTCATACAGCTTGCACGCGGAGTGGATGCTCCCTGAGACCAGCAGCGCGTTGCCCTTCCCGCTCATCAGCCGGTCTCGGGTCTCCATATCCATCATCACGTCTTTGACGATTTCCTGCAGCCTGCCCTTACTCGACAGCACCTTCTGCATCGTGCCCCAGCGTTGCTTGAGCTGAGCCTTAGCCAGGTCAGTCAGGTTCCGGGTCTTGGCATCAAACCACTGGTCAATCTTCTCCTGTGATGTGATGCGCTGGTCGATGTCGCGCGCCTCGTATCGCAGGTCCAGCACCACGCGGTCCTTCACCGCTTCGTCGAACTTGTAGGTGTGGATGAATCGTCCGAAGACCTCGATGCTGCGTTTCTTGTCGGCCTTGAGCAGCGGCGTGCCGGTGAACCCGATGAACACCGCATTCGGCAGGATGGCCTTCATAGCATCGTGCAGGTCGCCGGACTGCGTGCGGTGGCACTCGTCCACGAACACGAACAGGTCGCCCTTTGCCGAGAACCCGGTCGGTATCGCTTTCTTCAGCTCCGCGATGTAACCCGGGATGTCGCCTGCTTCCTCGTCATCTTCCTTGCCGCCGAACTTGTGTATGAGCGAGCACATCAGCCAAGGCTCATTCGCGTTGAGCGTCGCAATCAGGTCAGCACCGCTGGCAGTCCGGTATATCTTCTCGCTTACGCCCTTGTACACGCCCTCAATCTGCTCATCCAGTTCGGTCCGGTCGGTGACAATCAGCACCCGGTGGTTAGGCACGTGCTCGCGTATCCACTTGGTCAGCCAGACCATGGTCAGGCTCTTGCCCGAGCCCTGCGTGTGCCAGATGATTCCACCCTCGCGCCGTTTCACGTACTCTTGCGCCGCCTTCACGCCGAAGTACTGATTCGGCCGCGGCAGCTTCTTCACGCCGGCGTCGAAGACGACGAAGTCGTGGACTAGCTCCAGAAACCGCGCCTTGCTGAACAACTGCCCAAGCGCCCGGTCGAGCGGGTTCTCTACGTCGCCCTCTTCTTTCCAGGCGCGGTAGTACTTCTCCGTGGTTTCGATAGTCCCGTAGCGCAGCCCCTCCGTGTCATTACCGGCCATCACGTACTGCAGGGTCGCGAAGAAGTGCTCGATGAACTCCTTCTTCTGACTGTCGAGGTTCTGGCGGATGCCCTCAGCGACGGAAACGGTCGACCGCTTGAGCTCGAGGATCCCGAGCGCGATGCCGTTCACGTAGAGCACGATGTCCGGTCGCTTGGTGTGCGCCCTTGCGTCGGCCGCGAGTACGGTGACTTCCTC
>CAIVTL010000251.1 GCA_903908785.1 Caldifarciminota bacterium
GCCGGCCTCGAACTGACGATGGCTACGATGCCGCTCGACTTCGCCAACGCCTACGACTTCCGCGCCCTCGCCGACACTACCGACGGCCTGTTCATCATGGGCTACAACTACCACTGGCAGGGCGGACCCGAGGCCGGGCCGGTCGCGCCGCTGACCGGCTGGCCGTACTACGGCAACCTGCAGATGACCATCGACCAATACCTGTCCCGAATCGACGATGGCCGCAAGCTCTACTTCGGCCTCCCCTACTACGGGTTCCAGTGGCCCACGCAGTCAGATACTACCCACGCCTCCACCGCCGGCTACGGCGAGGCACTCTCCTACGCCGAGACGCCGGCCAGGGCCCAACTCTACGGCCGCCTGTGGGACGAGGAGTCACAGACCCCGTGGTACAAGTTCAACAACGGCGGTTGGAACCAGGGTTGGTACGATGACGACACCAGCCTCCTGCTCAAGTACCAGGAGGTTCACGAGCACGACCTGCTCGGCGCCGGCATGTGGGCGCTCGGCTACGACGGCGCGCGCACCGAACTCTGGGCCGCCCTGCGCGAGGCCTTCAACCGCCCGCTCGACGCCTTCGCCAACGGCGACTGTGAGTCATGGAGTCTCGATACGCTCGCCGTGCCGACTGACACGTCGCCCAACGCGGCCGGCTGGTACGAAGGCAGAAAGGCGAAGTACTACCGCGAAACGGTAACGGTCCATTCCGGGACCTCAAGCATCCGCCACATCCCCGACTCGCTCGGCTTCGATTGGCCGGTAACGTCGGTCCTGTTCCAGGACCTCGCGGTCCTGCCCGACACCCGCTACCAATTCACCGGTTGGTCGTACAAGAACGAAGGCAGAGCCAACCGCGTGAAACTCATCGTCCAGTGGTACGACTCGACCCACCAACTGCTCGGCAGCGCCGCCTCGGCCGAACTGGTGGCCGACAGCGCCGGCTGGCGGCGGCTGACCACCGGTGGCGTGGTCGCGCCGCCTCGTGGCGCATTCGCCCGTCTTTGCCTTTCGATGGAAGGCCACGGCGGCGACGACCTTTGGGACGACCTGGCCTTCAGCACCAGCAGCGCTATCGCCGAGGAAACGATGAACGAGGAACGAGGAACGATGAACTCTAGTCCGACCATCGTCCGCGGCGTCCTGTTCATGGAAGCGAGAGGCGAGAAGCGAGAGGCGAAAGGAGAGTTGCTGGACGTCTCGGGGCGCAAGGTGCTCGACCTGCGCCCCGGCGCGAACGACGTCTCCCACCTCGCCCCCGGCGTGCACTTCGTGCGCGGTCTGGAGCCGGGCTTCATTGCCCGCGTCGTGATTGCGCGCTAGAATATCGTCGTGCTCCGCCTGAGCTGCCTGCTGCTCGCCGCGCTCGCCCCGTTCGCAGCAGCGCAGTACGACCATCTGACAATTGTGCCGGATTCGCTGATGCCCGCGCTCGCGCCGGTCTGCGCGCGCGTCGAGTCGCGCGGGCTCACCGACACGACCGTGTCGGTTTCGGATGTGCTCGCGTCATCATCAGGGCGCGACGACCAGGAGAAGTTCCGCAACTTCATCAAGCAGGCCTACTCAGAATGGGGCGTGACCTACGTCCTGCTGGCCGGGGACAATGAGCAGATTCCCTGCCGTCTCTGCTGGGTCGAACTCACGCCGCAGTACAAGGACTCGATACCGACCGAGCTTTACTACTCGGCACTCGACGGCGACTGGGACGGTGACGGTGACGGCCGGTTCGGCGAGGCGGAGGACTCGGTTGACCTGATTCCCGATGTCCTGCTCGGGCGTTTGCCCCTCGCGACGCCTGCCGAGATGCAGGCGTTCACCGACCGCTTTCTCGTCTACACCGGCGACTCGACCAAGCCATATCTTGAGAACGCGCTCTTCGCCGGGTTCGACATCAATGCCCAGTACCGCGAGGAGGACAACTGCGAACTCCTCGACTCCCTGCTGCGTCCGCCATCGGTCCGGTCGTTCAAGGTCTACGACAGCCACTCCGGCAACCACGAAGACTCGGTCAAGCTGCTGCTCAACCGGGGCATGAACATATGGCTTCAGTACGACCACTGCGCCTACAACACGATGGGCTGCGGCTGGCTGAACCACAACTGGTTCCTCTTGTGGAGCGAACTCGACGATATGACCAACGCGCCGGACTACACCATCAACGTGTGCGCCGGCTGCTTTCCTTCGGCGTTCGACTCCAGCTACTGTGTCGCCGAGGTACTGCTGACCGCGCCCGCCGGCGGCTGCGTCGCGACGTTCGGCAGCACGCGTCTCACGTGGGGCACGGACCCGGACCCGTTCCGCACCGGCACGCACTTCTACTGCGAGAAAACGCTGGAGGGTTTCTGGCAAGGACCGGGCAATGGTTCGTTTGCCGGGCTAGCTGCCGGTCAGGCTCAAGCCGCGCCGCTGGTGCCGGAGAACGTCGTCTGGCGCTGGTGCCACTACGAATTCATGCTCTCGGGCGAACCGACGATGCCGGTCTGGGTTCTAGGCGGGACCGGGGCTGAGGAACGCATGACGCTCGACGCCAAACGCCCAACGCCAGGCCCCACCATCGTCCGCGGAGTCATCAATCTGCAATCTGCAGCCTGCAATCTGAAATCTGAAATCGCCCTGCTCGACATCTCCGGCCGCAAGGTGCTTGACCTACATCCCGGACCGAACGACGTGAGCCTGTTGCCGTCGGGTGTCTACTTCCTCGGTTCCGCAGTGGGCCCCGAGCACCGGCCCGGGAAGATTGTCATCCAGCACTAAATGGTCGAACGTCGCCTGCCACTCACAGCAGTGTCCTGTCAGGAAGAGGGAGAAAAGAACATGGATTGTGCTCATCGGTTGAAGCCGCTAGGCCTGGTTCTTCTTGCGGCGCTGGTCTTTGCCATGCCCGGTCGTGCCCAGAGGTCATGGCAGCATAC
Source organism: Caldifarciminota bacterium (assembly GCA_903908785.1). Lineage (GTDB taxonomy): Bacteria > Hydrothermota > Tepidihabitantia > Tepidihabitantales > Tepidihabitantaceae > UBA2258. The sequence continues at coordinate 2,910 of CAIVTL010000251.1, forward strand.
GTTCGGTGGAGCCGACTATGACTTCGGGACCTGCGCCCGACAGACGTCGGACGACGGCTTCATCGTAGCCGGGAGTTGGTGGTCGGGCGTACCCAGCTCCGCCGTCTGCCTTATCAAGACCGACGCTGCCGGCAATGACACGTGGGGGTACTCCTACACCCTCGCCAACAGCGACCTCGAGGGCAATTCAGTATGCGAGACACCGGACGGTCGCTATGTCGTTGCCGGCACCATGTGGGACAACTCTACCTACTCCTGCAACGCCCTGCTCTACAAGTTCGACCACGACGGGAACTCGACTCGCTGGCTAGCCATGGGCGGCGACAGCCTCGACTACTTCAACTGCGTCCGGGTAGCCCGTGACGGCAACTACATCATCGCCGGGCAGAGCCAGTTCCCCGGCTCGAACTGGAAGGTGTGGCTCGTCAAGACCGATACCGCGTTCGGCGTGCTCTGGGAACATCTCATCGGCGACTTCTGGGGTCAGTCCGTGGGCAACGACGTCTGGCCTGACGACGACGGCGGCTATTCCATCGCCGCGACCACGACGCTCGAAAGTTCGGTGATGAGCGACGTCTATGTCATCAAGACCGACGCGAGCGGCGACACCACATGGTCGCGCCGGTACGGGGCGCCGGACCGGGACTATGGCTACTCGATTCAGCAGACCAGCGACCACGGGTATGTTGTCGCCGGCGGCAGTCAGGTGTATCAGGAGGGCGAGGACGTCTATCTTGTAAGGACCAATTCCAGCGGCGACACGCTCTGGACCCGGGTCTACGGCGGCAGCGACGACCAGGAAGGGCGCAGCGTCCGCCAGGCTCCTGACGGCGGGTTCATCATCGCTGGTTGGACTGAGAGCGGCGCGGGTGGTAAGGATGTGTACCTCGTCAAGACCGATGCCAACGGCAACCGGCAGTGGGAACGGACTTTCGGCGGCGCGAATGACGACCTGGCATCCTCGGTCGAGCCGACCCGTGACGGCGGCTACATCGTCGCCGGCACGACAAGCTCCTTCGGCGCCGGCGCGGCCGACGTGTGGCTGATAAGAACCGACGCCAGCGGCAATATCGGCATTGACGAGCAACGCCGTACCCCCGGTCTCTTTCCGCATGCCGCGGCGACGACGTCGACCATCGTCCGCGGTGTGCTCCTCCTGCAAGAAACGAGAGGCGAGAAGCGAGATTCGAGATGCGAACTGCTGGACATCACGGGCAGGAAGGCGCTCGACCTGCGCCCCGGCGCGAACGATGTGAGCCGCCTCGCGCCCGGGGTCTACTACATCGTGACGGGGCCCAACAGCGGGCGTGCCCAGAAAATTATCAAGACCGGAAGGGAATAGGAGATGTTCAGGACATTCGGTGCAATCCTCGCGGCGGCCGCACTCGCCGCTGCAGCGACAGTGAGCGGAGAGCTGGTCTTCGACCGCGGCCAACTGACGCTCAAGCAGATGGACGGACTGACGACCGTTTCCCTGGGCCGGTACGTGAGCACGTGGGAAACCTGCGCGCCGTCGCTGCCGATTGCGGTCGCGCAACTGGTGGTGCCGCAGGACATGAAGGTCGTGGCCGTCCGGCTCGACGCCGTGGAAGCCGAGACCATACCCGGTACGTTCGACGTCTACCCGGTACAACCGCCGCGGCCTCTCTCCGACCCCGGCCCGTCTGCATTCGTGCCGCCCGACCCGAAGTACTACGGTTCCGTCTACCCGGCGGAAGTCGCGATGACTGGCCACCAGGGCTCGATGTTCGGCTACAACATCGCCAGTGTCTTCATTGCGCCGGTGCAGTACAACGGCTCCGACAAGTCGCTGGTCATCCACCCGCGCGTCCGGTTCACCATCGAACTCGAACCGGCCGACCTCGGCTACCTGCGGCCGGGCAACCGCAGTGCCGAGGCCCGCCGCCGCGTCGAGGCACAGGTTGCGGGCATCGTGCTCAACCCGCAGGATGTGGCTGCCTGCGCGCCGCGCTGAGCGGCCAGCCGTTCGCGTGGTCGTGGTCGGAAAATAGACCCGTAGCCACGGGGCCGCTTCGGCTTGACTCCGGGCTAATCTGGAGGCACAATCCTGCATCGCCAGAACCGACCCGCCCGGGGCCGGGAACGCCTCACCCGCAGCAGGCAGGTCCGCAGCTATTGACCACGAGGAGATAGAATGAGTTTACTGTTGATGCTTGTCAGTATCGGCGCACAGCCGTTGCAGCCGATTCCTTACTTTGACCCGGCCGGACGGCAGCCGTCGTCCTATGCCGACTATGTCGCGACCCAGACCGACGAGCCGTTCCAGGCCAAAGTCGTCTGTCGCAGCATCGCTGATGGGAAGTACGACAAGCTGGTGCTGGTGCTCGTCAACAGCACGCTCTACGCCAACCTCACGCCCCAGTTCGCAACATGGCTCTCGGACATGGCGACCGACGGGTTTACGGTCAAGGTCGTCGCGACTTCAGGCGGCCGGGCAGCCAACCTGCGAGCGGTACTGCAAGCCCATCGCGATTCGGGCCTCGTGGCCGGCGTGCTGGTCGGGGATTTGCCCGCAGCCTGGTGGGAAGACAGCGATTACGGCGAGGACTACCCGATTGACCTCTTCTTTTCCGACCTCGACGGCACGTTTTCGGACGCGGACGGCGACGGGATGTACGACACCCACTCGGGCAACGCCGCGCCCGACATCGCGCTCGGTCGGCTGGACGCTTCGCGCCTGACCTATGCCGGCGAGGAACAACTGGTCGCGGCCTACCTCGACCGGAACCACCGCTACCGCACCGGCCAGCTTACGTTTCCCAATCGCGGCCTGTTCTACAATGAAATCGACTGGTATGGAGGCGACTTCGGCATGGGCAACCTCTACACCAACGTCACGGTGTTCAACGACGAGAACACCACCACCGCCGCCCACTACAAGAGCCAGTTGAAGCTGGGCTACGAGTTCGTATGTCTCGCCTCCCATTCCTCGCCGTGGGTGCACTCGTTCTTCCTGGCCGGCAGCCAGTTCGGCGCCGGGTCCTTCTTCAACTTCGAGGTGCCCGCGCTCGAACCCAATGCCGCGTTCTACTTCATCAACGGCTGCATGTGCGCCCGGTACACGGAGAAGGACTGCATGTGCAACTGGGACCTGTTCGCCCAGCCGTGCGGACTCGAGGTGATGGCGTCAACCCAGTTGATGTACGGGCTGAGCGACGTCTCGGAAGTATTCACCGCGCTCGCGAACGACTCGACCTTCGGCGCCGCGTTCCTGACCTGGCACCGCTCGAACTACTCGATGTTCTCGGGCACCTGCCTGCTCGGCGACCCGACCATGCGCATGGTTCACACCACGCCGCAGTCCGTGCGCGTCGACCCACTCCACTATCAGCCGGCTGCCCGGCTCGACTGGACCGAGTACGCGGTGGACAACTCGAACTTCGTCAACGGCAACCCGGCCATCGGCTGCTCGCAGGGCCATATCCGGCTGGTCTTCGACTCCGGCCGGATTGTCCGGGCCGACAACTACTTCTCCTCGTTCGACGGCTCGGCGTTCACCCGGCCCGAGTCGGTCGCGTGGGAGGAATACTACGACCTGTTCCCGACCTGCTGCACCGACGCCTCAGGCCGGTTCTGGACGGTCTGGCAGAGCTTCCGCGACTACAACTCCGGGTATGAGCACTTCCAACTCTTCAGCACGTACTACTACAACAACGCCTGGTCGACAGTCCAGCGCGTGGGGCCCCAGTCCGGATTTCACGACATGCAGGCCACGGTCGCTGCCGGCTCGGACAACGTCGTCTGGTGCGCGTTCAAATCCTGGCGCAACGGCCAGGGCGACATCTGGGTCTCAAGCGAGAACAACGGCGGAGCATGGGCCACGCCCACACGCCTTACCACCGATTCGCTCGACCAGATTGACCCCTGCGTCGCGGTTGACCATGCCAATCACCCCTGGGTCTTCTGGACATCACTCACCAACGGCCGCTGGCAGGTGCACGGCCGCACCGAGAACTCGGGCTGGCAGCCGGTCTTCTGCCTTGACAGCACGGGCGACAACGGCGCGCCACGGGCAACAGTAGACACTGCCGGCCGGATCTGGGTCATCTGGCACAAATGGCAGGCGGGCCAGTCCGACATCTACTACTCATACTACAATGGCTCGACCTGGACCGCGCCCGCAGCCCTGACCGCGACCCCGACCGACGACGTCCTGCCCGGCATTTGCGCCGCGCCGGACGGAACGGTCTGGGCCTGCTGGCAGTCCAAAGCGACCGGCCCATGGGACATCTACACGTCCCAGTACACAGAGGGCTGGAGTACGCCTGAGGCTGTCACCAGCGACAGCGCCAACGACTACGACCCGGTCATCTGCTCCGACACGGCGGGCAGCATCTGGGTCGCATGGGCCTCGGACCGCCGGAACTTCTGGAACATCTACGCGGCCACGACCGCGGCCAGCGGAGTCGAGCAAACGCCGAACGCCGAAGTGCGAATGCCGAACCGCGGGGCCACCATCGTCCGCGGCGTCCTCTTCCTTCCGTCCTCACTCCTCTCTCCTCCCTCCTCCCTCCTCTCTATTGACGGCCGCAAGGTCCTCGACCTGCACCCCGGCCCGAACGACGTGAGCCGGCTTGCGCCCGGCGTCTACCTGGTCCGGGTCAGCGCACCCTCATCGCCCGGCCGAACCGAGCGCCTCGTCATTCTCCGCTAAGGCCGACCGGTCCAGCGCGAGAGGCGTTACTCTCAAACGGGCGACTGTTCGTCCGTTCGCTCCTCTTGGCGACCTTGGCGGTTCAACGTTCAGCTCCTGTCATTTGCCATTTCCCCTTTCCCCTTCGCCTCATGGCGGTTCAAGTCCCATCCGTTTCGTGTCTTTCGTGTTTTCGTGGCTCTCTACTTCGGCGCCCGGTGTTCCGGCCAGACTTGACATGGGCGGTTCTGCGGACACAATCAGTAGATGTCTAAAGGAGGCGCTATGCGCAAACTTGTCCTGATTCCTGTTCTGCTGCTCGCCGCCGCCGCGTTCGGCCAGGAGCTACTGGTGAACGGCGACTTCGAGCAGGATTTGACCATCGGCTGGACCCGGCTCGATAGCGGGTCCGGAACCCACGACGTTGTCCGCGACCCCGGGTATCAGCCTGACCCGGACAACGAGGTCTTCGTCTACCAGTACGACAACCCGGGCTCGACCACTCTCATCCAGACCGTAGACGTGCCCTGTCCGCTGTTGCAGTTGTCGTTCCAGGCCTGCTTCGTCGAGTCCGGCGGCAGTTCTACCTGCTGGCCCGCGGCCTGCGTCAGCGTCTTCTACTATGACGCAACCGACGCGGTGCTGGGCGAGAGCAAGTTCTACTACTCGACCTATGCGACGTGGACGCCGTCCCCAACCCTGGGCCTGCACCAGATTACCACGCCGGACTGGAACGACTACTCGCTCAACATCCAGGAAGAACTGGCCACGAACCTGACCGGGGTTGACCCGGCGCAGGTGACGAAGGTCGGTGTGGCTCTCGTGAGCTACACGACCGGCGGCTGAGGGACGCCACTGGCGAAGGTCTTCGCCGACAACGTCTCCCTGGTCAACACCGCCACCGGCCCCTACTGCATTCTCAACGGGTTCGCGGTTGACGATTCCACGCTCGGTAACGGGAACCACCGCTTCGACCCGGGCGAGGCCGCGCACCTCTGCGTGACTCTGCACAACATCGGCACCGAGGATGCCCAGAACTGCACTGCCCTGCTCCGGTCCGGCGACGCCCGGTTCGTCGCGACTGACTCGACATCGAGCTACGCGACGATTCCCCATGGCTCAAGCAGCACCGGCGAGCCGTTCACCTGCGCGGTTGACCCCTCGATGCCGCTTGAAACCCCGGTCCCGCTGACGCTCATCGTCAACTGCGACGGTTTCTGCGATACATTCGCAATCCAGGTGACCGTGGGCCTGATGAACGAGTTCGACCCGGTGCCGGACGGCCCGCGCCAGCCCGCGTCATACTGGGCCTACGACAACGTGGACGCCCTGTACAGCCAGCACCCGGCGTTCAACTGGTACGAAATCAACGCCCGCGGCACTTCGTTCCACCTGGCGGACAACCAGTCCGACTTCGTGCAACTGCCGTTCAACTGGCAGATGTACGGCCAAACCGAGCAGTACATCACTATCTGCTCCAACGGCTGGGTCGCGCCCGGCAACCAATCAGCCTCGGCGACTCCCGACAACACGTCCCTGCCCGGCGCGCCCGTGAACGGCATGGTCGCAGTCAACTGGGACGACCTGAACCCGGAGGCAGGCGGCTGCATCTACGTCCTCGACGACGCCCTCCACCATCGCTACATAGTCGAGTGGGACGACGTCGCCTATGCCGCCACACCATCGGTAACCGACAAGTTCCAGGTGATGATATACGACCAGACCGTGCCGACCCCGACCGGCGATAACCTCATTGTCATGCAGTACCTGACCGCCAACGGCTACGCAAGCAGCACGGTCGGAATCCAGGACATGACCCATGGCATCGGCATCGGCTGCCTGTATGACGCCGCGTACCACCGCGCCTCGGCGCCGATTGTCGCCAACCGCGCCATCAAGTTCACGACCGGGCTACCGACCGCGATTGCCGAACAACGCCCAGCCGACGTGCGGAACGCGCCTCAAGTCTCGGCCGTGCCCAACCCGTTCACCGGTTCGGTCACTATCTCCCTTTCTCCCTCTATCCCTTCATCCCTTTCCCACGCTCTCCGCATCTTCGACAACTCCGGCCGCCAGGTCCGCACCCTGACCGGCACCGGCAGCCTGGTCTGGGATGGCCGCGACGAATCCGGCGTCAGGGTTGCACCGGGCGTCTACTTCGCCAGCGCAACCAAGTCCGGCGCGCAGACGCGCCTCGTGCTCGTCCGCTAACAGTAGTTCTAATACAACCGGGGCGGCCTTCGGGCCGCCCCTGCCGTTTCACGGCCCCAAGCGGAGGCGGAAGAGGCAACCACGGATGAACACGGATGGACACAGATCACACGCGCTGTCGGACAGGGACTGGGGAGGCCAAAGACACGAAACTGGCCGGAGTGTGAGCCGCCAAGACTGGAAAGGACCATCCACAGATCCCGCAGGTTGCGCAGATTCCTCGGGCCCTAACACTGGAACCCATGGACCCTTGACCCCCGGAACCCCTTCCTTCGTGTCACCCCGACGCTGAGGATGGGTCTCGCCCCTGCTCGACAATCCACACTCGACAATCGTCAGTCGCAAATGGCGAGGGTCGTCCTGACCAGGTAGCGGCTCGCGGCGGTCAACAGTACTTCGGGGCGGGCGCAAGCCTGCCCCGAACCTTTCAAGGGGCACGCCTGTTCGCGGACAGAAGTGCGCTCTTCGGCCCACGGACATCCGGTCTCAACCTGAATCGCAGCCTGTCGTTTGCATCCGATTGCGCCACGGCTTGAGGCCCGACAGTCAACAGCGATTCCAACAGGCATCAGCCCCGCACTCGCCCATCAACCCGCGCCCCGAATCGCGGCCCGACCCAGCACTATACTTTGGACTCGGCAATTCTATCGGCAATTCAGTCGGCACTTTGCCCGGCACTTCAACCCGCAACTCAACCAACCACTCAGTCCGCACGTCAATCGACCACTCAACCGGCACGTCGTTTGTCAAGTCAACCGACAAGTCGATCCAGAGTTCGGTTCTCGATTCAATCGGCACTTCAACCGGCAACCGAATCCTCACGTCAGTTGCTAATTCACTGTTCAATTCACAGGTGAGTTCACTTGTCGAGCCACTTGACAATTCAATGGTGGGGTCGCTCCCGGAGTGACTGGGGGAGTCACTTGGGGATTCAAATGCCGAGTCCAGATGTCAGTGCTGTATCTGGCGCACTATCATGCTGATTTGCAGGGGCTTATGTGGTCAGTCTGCGGTGTTTGACTGGCAGTTCTGGGCCGAGCATCGTACTGGGCTCAGAGCCTCGCTAAGCAGCCATGGCTGCGGCACTTGAAGCGCAGCGCTCTGCTGGCAGTTGTGTCTCGATGGGCTGGTAGAACGCCGGTCAACACGCGACTCCGAATACCGTTGTCCATGCCGATGCCAGTCCCAGTCGCGTCGGCGCTGAGATCCCTGTTGCCGATGGCTGGTCAGGAGACCGCGACGAGAGTTCGGCGATGAATCCCGACTAGCATGCAAGCCGTAGAGTCAAAAAGCGGGCCTTCGCCCGCCCTCGCGTCTCCCAACTCTTAACTGCTACCTGCTAACTATCGTGTTACGACGACCTTGCGGATGGATTGAGCTTGAGCTTGTGCTTGCGCTTGTGCCTCACGCACGAAGTACACGCCCGGACTCAGCCCGCGCACATCATTCGCGCCGGGATGCAGCTCGGCCACCTTGCGGCCGTAGACATCCAGTAACTCGCCGTTCGCCTTTCGCCCCTCGCCATACGCCGGCAGTAATAGAACGGCGCGGACGACTGTCGCGGTGGGTGTCGAACCCGGCACACTCCGCACGTCGCGCTCTGAGACGCCGGAAGGGACAGCCCTTGCCACCCAGACGTGGTCGAGGGAGTCAACAAACCCGACCACCGGCCGATTCCCGGATTGCGCAATCCCAGCCAGCGACAGCCCGACGGCACCGCACACCGCGCTCTTGTGCCACGACTGGTCGTCCTGCCACACGCAAACCAGCGAGTCACCGAGAACGTAGGCGATGTGGGGTCGTCCCACCTCGTCCAGCGCCATGGCCGCGTCAAATACATAGGCCGACTCAAGTTCCAATGGCGCGTGTCCAAGTTCGCGGTAGCAGAACTGGCCCGGAGTCTGTTCGTCGCCGAAGCTGTAGCACACCGAGACGCCGCCGTCCGGCCGGGAAGCCCATGCCTTGAACGCCGCTCCGCCCCGTTCGCCGCTGACCAACGTGGTCATCGGCCAGCTATCTCCCTGTTTCCGGTAGACCTCAAGCGCATACCTCACGGCGATCTCGTAGAAGGACACAAAGAGACACGGCTCGTTGTCCGCCGTATGGACCATATGCTGCAGGAAGCGACTCGCGCCACTGACGAATGCCGTCTCGGCGGTCCAGGCTGAATCCGTGCGATGCGCGTAGACGCAGGGGTAAGGCTGGAATCTGCCGGGGCCGAATGCGATTCCCGGCGCCCCGCTCGTATCGAACGACAGGAATACCGAATCCCGGAGCTCAAACGGCACGGAGTCCCCGGTCCACGTCGTGCCGTGTTTCTCCCACACCTCATACTGCGGCTCGGTGGAGGCCGCGGCCACGCACACCCCGACCTCTACATGCGGCCCCACGTCCGTATCCCAATCCATCGGCCATTGCGGCATCCCGGGCTGCTCACGGTGCCATGTACTGTCGTAGAACGAATGAACGACGTGCTCGCGCTGCGGCCCATCATAGTAGCAAAAGTGCAGTACGCCGTCCGGCGAGCCCATGAGCTGCGGGTCTAGACGACTGCTCGACGTATCCACCGATTCAAACTGCCAGTCCCATGCCAGCGCGGCACTCGCGGCAACGGCAAGAACCAGAAGCGTCCGCACGGGCTACCTCGTCAGAACGACCTTGTGACAGCTAACAGCTGACGGCTTACCGCTGACAGCCCGGACGAAGTAGACACCCGGAGCGAGACTCCGCACATCATTCGCGCCGGGATGAAGGGCCAGAACCTTGCGGCCGGAGACGTCGAGCAAGTCAGCGCTCACCGCCGACCGCTTACCGCTCACCACTTCGGGCAGAACGAGAACGGAACGAACCACGGTGGCGAGCGGCTTCGATCTAACAGGCAGGGGCGCGCCAGCGCCGATGCCGGAGATTGCACTGAAGACCGCCGCGCTCAGGCGGTCGGACTGGTATGGTTCGGGCGCGAAAGTACGAAAGACCAAAGCGTAGCTACCTGAGGCGTTGGTTGCGATTGTAGGCGTTGTCCCTCCGTAGGAGGGATACTGCTCCAGACCGAAATCCACGAGATTGAGGGGTCCGCGCACACTGCAGTCCGGCGCAATGCAGTAGCAGGCAATGTGAAACACGTGTGGATCGTATGGGTTGTACGTCCCTGAGGGAATAACAAGCACGAACTGCTCGCCGTCGAAGACAAACCCGTAGCAGTCTCCAGTGAAGAGCCAGTCCGGCAATGGTGCGCTGTCGAGAACGACGCCCTCCGGGGTCAGCAGTATCACCCGGTCTTCCGTCGGCACGTCAACCACGAGGTAGCGGTCGGCCCCGTATGCGATTCTCGGCCCACTCTGACCCGGAATCGGCTGCGACCGCGGCGCAATGGGCTGGTACGTATCACCGGGTACCGGCAGACCCATTGTGTCAAGCATCCGCCTACCCCGCGTTGAGCCTTCTCCCCACACAACCATGAAACCGCGACCGTCGCTGGCGATGTCCGGTCTGTACCAGGCATAGCTCTGCGAAAGGCGCAATGCACCGGTCATCGACCCGTCTTCGCGCACACCATTGGTATAGGGAAACCACGCCTTCCACACGACTTGAAAGAGCCCGTGCGCGAAGGCGACACGCGCCATACCGCCCCCGAAGCCGGGGTCCAGTTGGAGCGGAACCGTGTCCAAAATCCTACCGTCAAAGGCGACCCGGGCCGCGTACAGGTGGAATGTATCGATCCAGGTGACGAGATAGCAGTTGTTGCCTGCTGTCACCGTCGGGCTTATCGCCCTGACGCCCTGAATCTGAAAGGCGGCCGAGTCTACGGTTGCTCCGTTTGGCCCGAATCGGAGGCCGAAGACTGCCGGCCGCGCGTGTCGCGGGTCTCCACGCGTGTCGGACCAAACCGCGAGGAAGTTCTGGCCATCGCTCGCCAGGCTGGGACTCTGCTGGTTGTTGGCACACCAAGCGAGACCGACAGCGGTCGTATCCAGCAGTTGCCCTCCCAGGGTGACGCGGCGGGCAATGACATCGCGCTCTTGTTCGCCCGAATCCGGTCCAAACCAGTCGCACCAGAGTGCGACGAATCTACCACCCAAGTGGCCGGTTGTCAGGCCCGTGGTGTGAAGGGGCAGGTCACTCGTAATCTGCCGGGGTGACAGGGGAATGCCCGCACTATCCAACGGTCGCAATTGGCCGTCCAATCGGCGCTCAAAAGCCTGAGTGGTGTCACCCGAGCCGGCTATCCAAGCCACCAGGACTGTGTCGCTGAGGGCAGCCACGCTGAAGGAGAAATATAGCTCCTGTGCCGGCCCGACCACGCAGGTGTCCCGCACCGAGCCGTCCGCTCGGATCCTCGCCGCCCTGAGCCAAGACGAATCGCGCCATGTCTCAAGCCAGACCACGACAAAACCGCTGTCGATACAGGCGACCTCCGGAAAGCGCGCCACCGTATTGTACCGAATCGGGAATCCGGCCGAGTCCTTTACCGAGCCGTCGGGGTATATGATGCTGCCCCAAACTCCATAGTCCAGCCTTCCGGAATCAGGGTTCTGTGTGTAAGCAACTAGGCAGCAGTTCGATCCGCCGGCAATGCCCGCGGCGTATTGCTGACCCCGTTTGAGCGAGACCCTCCGCGGTGATGGATCGAGAATCTGCCCGTCAATCGACACTCGGCGAAAGAGAATCTGACTCTGGGCGTTCTCCCACACCACAACGTAGTTGACGCCGTTGAATCCGACCGACGAGCGGTTGTGATAGTTGCTCGATGACGAATCCACCGTGAAGCGGCGGACGACCTGTCCGTCCGGCGCGACCAGTGCACCGCGGATAACTCCGTCCTCACCACTCTCACGCCAGGAGACAAGGAAGTTCGTGCCAGACCACGCCACGGCGGGCTCATCCACCGAGAATCCCATCCCGTCACAGATTTGCAGCCATGCCGAATCCAGTCTGCGCAGGGACGAGTCTACCCGCATCGCCTTGACCCGCCAGTCCGGATAATCAACCCAGACTGCCAGCCCCAGGGAATCGCCGGGCGCGAAGCTGGTGCTCATGCTGTTGTTCATGTCAGGGCCTAGCGCATACCCCGTGTCCAGCGGGAACCACGGAAACGGCTGGGCGCTGGCCAGCGTCAGCCAGCAGCACACGGCCAGGAGGAGAAGAGCCACCGCCGTTCTCACGCGGATATTCTAGGCCGCGTCACTCCCAAGTCAAACCGCCGAACGCCGGCCGTCCACCCCCAGCAGCCAGCCCGCGCTTGCGGCGAAGGTGAAGTGGGGGAAATCGGGAACAGCCAGTGGGGAGAAGCCCCAGTCTCGGGGACGCAACCAATTCCTGACGAGCGGGTAGCGGGTTGTGATGGCGGACTGCGGTACGCGTCTTGCGGGCTGCGCGGCGAACTAGAGAGACCGGCAGGTATCCCGGAGGGTCAGGACGACACGCGACCAGTCGCCGGGGGTGAGCCTGCCAAGTTTCTTGTCAACCAGCTTTCGCTGCAGAGTGGCGACCTTGTGAAGGCGGACAACTGACGGCAGCAGCAGTCCTGCCTGCTGCCATTCGTCCAGGGTCACGTCCTGCGGTGTGGCCGAGAGCTGGCCGGTGACACGGGCCACGACAACGTCGTCGTCGCCGGTATCCAGCAGAATCAGCGCGGGACGCCGCTTCGACCCGGTGGAGCCAGTGAAGGGAAATTCTAGCAGGACAACATCCCCGGCCGCGTACGAAGGCATCGCTCAGGGCCGGTCGTACACCGCGTCCGCCGCGGCGTAGCCAGCGCAGAACTGGTCCGCGGTCAGCCGTTCCCAAGCGCCCTGTTCGTCCGCGTCGGCCGGGTCGGGAACCAGGACAATCACGCGCGCCGCCTTGCCCGCGGGGAGCAGCCGTCGCAGCCGCTCGGGAAGTTCGAGATTGCCGTCGGGCGTAATTCTGGCCGGTAGTTCGTATGCTTTCATGTATCCTCGTCAAGAGTATGCTGCGGGCAAACACTGGAGTCAACTACAGCGGCGCGGGACGGCACTCGGGCGACGCAACCTGCCCAGCGGGTCTTGGTGTCTTTGTGGTGAATTCCGGTTCGGGCTTGGCGTTCTTGGCGTCCTTGGCGATTGTCTCTCCGGGTCCGGCTGTCCGAATCCGCGCCCTGGCCCCTGGTCCCCAACCCCTGGCCCCTATCGGGGCTACGCCCAGATGAAGGCGAGGCCGGCGACCGCGAGGACGATGACGATGGAGATGATGGCCGTGGTCTTGATGACTTCGGTCTCCATGCCGATGCGGTCAATCGCCGACTGTGCCGCTGGGCGCACCAGCGCAGCAGGGGCGGCGGATGCCGCCCCTGCGAGTATCCTGTACGTTACGCTAGCGCTGGACGATGAGCTTGCGGACTGCGGCGTAGTCGCCGGCCGCAAACCTGAGGATGTACGTGCCTCGGGCAAGCCGGCCGGCCTCGATGTCGGCCGAGTAGCGCCCGGATTCACGCCAGCCATCGACGAGCACCGCCGCGACCCTGCCCGTCACCTCGTAAAGTTTGAGCGTCATATTCCCGGGCCCGGGAAGCGCATAGTGAACCCGGCAGCGGTCGGTAACGATGCTCGGCCCGGCGGCCAGTTCGTAGGCCTTGACCGGTCCGCCGCTGATGCTGATCACCTCCTCGGGTGACTGCTCCCCGTAGTTTGAGAGCCTGCCGTAGGACCAGAACTCAAGCGAGCTGCCCTTGGTCGCAAACAGGTAGCGCGAGTTGCGGCAGTAGACGAGCGCGCCGCCGTCCTGCACCCGGCAGCGGCGCTGGCCGAGCGGGATGTCCGCGCTCTGGGTCCAGGTGTTGTTGTCGCAGTTGTAGACCCAGAACTCCTGGCTGTTGCTCCCCTTGATGCAGTAGACGTTGCGCAGGTGGTAACAGATGGCCGCGCCGCCCTTGGCCTGCTTGCCCCGGCCGACGGGCAGGGACGTCCGCGACTGCCACGTGTTGGTCGAGACAACGTAGGCGTAGAAGTTGTCGCAGGTGCCCTTAAGCGCGAAGATGGTATCGACGCCGTCGTAGGTAATGGAGGAACCAATCTTGAACTCCTCGCCCCGCCGGCCCGGTGCGGACGCCATCCTCTCCCACGAATCACGCTCGACGTTATAGCGGCAGAACTCGAAGGACTCCGAGGCCTTCAGCAGGTAGACGTAGCTGTGGTCGCCGACCTTGACCCCGGCGGAACTCGCACCGCTCTGCTGGCCAAATCCGCATCCGCATCCCGGCACATCGGCCTTCTGAGTCCAGCGGTGCCCGGAAGCGGCCGCCGGGTTGTACTCCCAGAACTCCACGCTGCTCCCGCCCCTGGTCGCGTAGAACCTGCCGTTGACCTGGGCGAGCGTCGCGCCCTCGCGCACGCAGCGCTGGCAACGGTGGCGGTCATATCCGGGCATGGACTCGAGCGCGGTCCATCTCTCGGTCGCCGGGTCGTAGAGATAGAATTCGCGCGTGTTGTTGCCCTTTAGCAGGTAGACGTAGTAGCCGTCGGGGTCGGTCGCCATGCAGGCGCCGACGTTCAGTTCCTGGCAGCCTCGGCCTCTCGGTACGTCGGACCATTGGGTCCAGCCCGGCGGCTGCTGTGGCGCGGCCTCAACCGCGAACTGGCTGCGGGCCGTGTCGTTGGTCGCGTTGATGTCGCCGGTCAGCGCGGTGTAGCACTTCGCGTAGTACCGACCCTCGTGGTTGTTAGGCACGTCCCATTCCGGAAATGAAGGGTCGCAATCCCCGCCGCCGGCGAGGCCCGTGACGGTCGCCGACTGCTGGTAGTAGAGCGTATTGGTGGCCGAGTCGCGGATCTCGAACCAGACGTCGAAGCTGCAGGTCAGAGTCCCGTAGTTATGCACGGTCGCGTGAGGCGTTTCCTTCAGCGTGTCAATCAGACCGCTCGGCTCGACGATTTCCTCGACCCCGACGTCCAGCGTGCCGGTCGTGAAGTTCCAGACATCGGACGGCGTCTCGCCGCTGCTGTTTTCGGCCACGACCTGCCAGTAGTAGACCGTGTTTCCGGCGAGGCCGGAGTAGTCATAGGAAAGGTCGGTCTGGCCGTCACTGACCTTTGTGGTCGGCGGGTTGTCGGCTCCGAGGTAGACGTCGTAGCCGGTAGCGCCGGCCGCTGCACTCCACGTCAGGGTGCCAGCGACCTGCTGTCCGGTCGCGCCGCTCGCGGGCGAAGCCATGTCCGGGACTTCCGGCGTCTGGCTGGTGACGTACTTGATGGTCACCATGTCGGACAGCGTCAGGACTCTGGTACAATACCCTGTTACATAAACGGAACCGGCAGCGCCGGTCGCAATCGACACCGAGCGGTCCATGGAGTGGGCACTGCCGTCGTACCTCGCGTTGCCGGTCTCGACACCTGACCCCGGGTCGTACGACACCGTACGGTAGTCGTAGTCGGTCCCCGAGCCGTCGCCGAACCCGGTCACGTACGCGCCCGTAGCGTCAACCGCAATCGCCTGCGCGAAGTCCTCGCCGCTGCCTTCGTAGCGCGCCGCGCCATCGCTGAGGCCGGTCCATACGACGTGGCCGTCAGCCGCGCCGTACTTGACGGTCGCATAGTCGTAGGACGTGGAGCCGCCGTCGCTCCAACCCGTGACGTACACATCGCCCGCGTTCACCACGATTGCGGACGCATGGTCCGGGCCATTCACGACGCCGTGGTCGTAGCGCGCCGCGCCATCGCTGAAGCCGGTCCATGCGACGTCGCCCGCAGACGCGTCATACTTGATGGTCGCGTAGTCGTAAGACGTGGAGCCGCCGTAGCTGGCCCCGGTGACGTAGACGCCGCCCGCGTTGTCCACGGCGATCGCGGTCGCCTGGTCTGAGCCGCTGCCCGGGCCGTTGTAGCGCCTGAACCAGGCTTGGCTGCCGCCGGACGCGTTGTACTTGACTGTCGCGTAGTCGTCGCCCGTACCCGGACCGCCGTAGCTGGACCCGGTGACATAGACGCCGCCCGAGTTGTCCACGGCAATGGCGCACGCCTGGTCGTCGCCGGCGCCCGGGCCGTCGTAGCGCGCGGCCCACGTCTGGCTGCCGTTGGATGCGTCGTACCTGACCGTCGCGTAGTCCTTGCCCGAGCCGGTGCTGTACCCGGTGACGTAGATGCCGCCCGCGTTGTCCGCGGCAATCGCAGTGGCCTGGTCGGTGAGGCTGCCTGAGTAGGAGTATCGCGCGGCTCCGCTGGTCAGCGACGGCCAGCCGAGGCTGCCGTCTAGCGTGTTGTACTTCACCGTCGCGTAGTCATCACCAGTACTGAGGCCGGCGCTTTGCCCGGTCACATACACGCCGCCCGCGTTATCCACGGCAATGGCGTACGCCTTGTCGTCGCCGTAGCCCGGGCCGTCGTAGTAGCGGACCCAGAGCGTGTCTCCGGCTACCGGGTCGTACTTGATGGTGATGTAGTCGTAGCTCCCCGTCGGGCCCTCGCCGTACCCGCACGCGTACACATAGCCGCCTGCGTCGCAAACGATCTTCTGGCCGTACTCGGTGCTCAGCGACAGGTTCCACCGCGCTGCCCAGGTCTCGCTGCCGCTGGACGCGCTGTACCTGATTGTCGCGTAGTCGTACTTGGTGCCCGAACCGTAACTGTACCCGGCGACGTAGACGCCACCCGAACTGCTCACGGCGATTCCCTGCGCCTGGTCTGTGCTGTTGCCCGGGCCGTTGTAGAACGCGACCCAGGTCTCGCTGCCGTCGGTCGCGCTGTACCTGATTGTCGCGTAGTCATCATCCGTGTCTGGGCCGCTGTAGCTGTACCCGGTGACGTAGACGCCGCCCGCGTTATCCACGGCTACGGCGTAGGCGTCGTCGTAGCCTTTGCCCGGGCCGTCGTAGCGCGCAAGCCAGGTCTGGCCGCCGTCGGTCGCGTTGTACCTGATTGTCACGTAGTCCTCATCCGTCCGTGAACCGCCATAGCTGGCCCCGGTCACGAAGACGCCGCCCGAATTGTCCACGGCTATGGCGTAGGCGCCGTCGGAGGAGTTCCCCGGGCCGTTGTAGCGCGCGACCCAGGTCTCGCTGCCGTCAGACACGTCATACCTGACCGTTGCGTAGTCATAGCTGGAACCATAGCCGCTGGTGAACCCGGTCACGTAGACGCCGCCCGCGTTGTCCACGGCTATGGCGTGGGCGTCATCGTACCTGTTGCCCGAACCGTTGTAGCGTGCGACCCAGGTCTCGCCGCCGTCGGACGCGTTGTACCTGACTGTCGCGTAGTCGTCGTCCGTACCCGAGCCGCCGTAGCTGGCCCCGGTCACGAAGACGCCGCCCGCATTGTCCACGGCCATTGCGGTCGCCTGATCTAAACCGCTGCCCGGGCCGTTGTAGCGCGCGACCCAGGTCTGGCTGCCATCTACCGCGCTGTACCTGACTGTCGCGTAGTCATCGTCTGTGTCCGAGCCGCCGTAGCTGGCCCCGGTCACGAAGACGCCGCCCGCGTTGTCCACGGCGATCGCGGTCGCCTGGTCCAGGTCGCTGCTCGGGCCGTCGTAGAACGCGACCCAGTTCTGTCTGCCGTCTGCCGCGCTGTACCTGACTGTCGCATATTCATCGCCCTGTCCCGAGCCGCCGTAGCAGGACCCGGTGACGTAGACGCCGCCCGAGTTGTCCACGGCGATCGCGGTGCAGTAGTCGCCGGAATTCCCCGGGCCGTTGTAGTAACGGACCCAGAGCGTATCTCCGGTTGCCGGGTCGTACTTGATGGTGAGGTAGTCGGTATTCCCATCCGGGCCGGTGCCTGACCCGCACACGTACACGTAGCCGCTCGCGTCGGTCGCGATGCGCCAGGCGGTTTCGTAGACAGAGGTATACGGCCCGTTATAGGTATTGACCCAGGCTCGGTTGAGCTGGGCTGGCAAGATCGCCGGAATGAAGATCCCGGCGATGAGTATTATGAGTCTCCTCATTACCCGTTCCTTTCTTCAGTCGTTGGCGGACGTCTCTCCGCATCCCATCGATTACTTGACACCGACAGGGTGCGGTCTCGGGGACATGCCGGCTGCCGACCGATGATTCGGGAACTCGGCGTCACCTGACGCCGCGCTCACTATTGATGAGGAAATAGATACGAGTCACCCCGGAACCAGCTGTCAGACCTGATCAGGGTCTTGACCGGATGTACAGGCCGTTGAAGGGCCGAAGACAGCATTCACCGGTTGCACAGTGCAACCTGCGTGCCACGGGCCGGATTGAGCTGCCAGCGCAAGTCCAGTGTTTTCAAGCAGTAACAGCCACGCCCCGCGACGATGTCTCTGTGGCTCCAGGATGCGGTCCAAACCAGTTGCTGCAAGTATTGAGTCTACGTCAGTTAGAAGGTGCGGCAAATGCCAGTGGTCGCACGTTGGGCGGGGGGTGGAGCAACGAACTCTGTGTGCGACCGTCTGACGCCGCCACGCGTCGTGCGGCAGGCTTGGCTGGGCCTCTGAGAATGCGTCGCGCGGCTCCCTTGCCACATGGTCGCGTTGTCATGCTCCTGACCTCTGGACGCCGGATGGATGGCCGGCGTCTGCCCGTCTACGCCCAGACGAAGGCGAGGCCGGCGACGGCGAGCACGATGACAATGGAGATGATGGCCGTGGTCTTGATGACTTCGGTCTCCATGCCGATGCGGTCAATCGCCGCCGCCGCGTTCTGGAGCTTGGCCGGCGATATGACCGAAGCCAGCCCGCCGCCGATGGCCGAGGCCGCGGCGATAATGAGCCCGGATGAGCCGATTCGTGCCGCGGTATCAAGGTGCAGCCGGGTGAGCATGGCGATAGCCGAGCCTTCGGAGCCGGAAACGAACCCGGCAAGCAGGCCTAGATACGGCGCGACCAGCGTGTAGAGCTTGCCGAACGTGTGGGCCGACGCGGTTGCGAGCAGCGCCACCATGTTGAAGCTGGGGTCGGCCAGCCACTTGCCGTCCGGCCCGAGCATGCCGCTCTTGCCCGAGTGGTTGATGATGTAGGCGATGGCGAAGAAGACCGCGGCGGAAAAGACCGGCCGCGGCGCTCGCTTCCACCACGTCGTGAGGGTCTCCTTCAACTGCGTGCCGGTGGCGCGCAGGAACGGCAGGCACAGCACCGACGACACGAGAATCCACCAGTACGCCTGCCAGAAGATGCGCAGCTTCTCCGGCTGCTTCGGGATGATGTTCCACGGCATGGCAATCTTGTCGAACAGGAACTTCTTGATGCCCAGCCACGGTTCGTTGGAGACGAGGCTGAGCACGATGAGGATAATCCACGGCGACAGGGCGCGGGCAAGCCCCATCCCGCTTTCTATCTTCGTATCTTCGGGCCCGAGCCCGCTCCGGTCGAACACCGGCTTCCTGAGCACGACGAGGTAGAGCGCCATCACGAGAGCGACGCCCGCGCCGCTGGCGATGCCGGTGAGTGTCACGAGCCCGGCCTTGTTCATGCCGATGGCGATGAAGCCCGCCACGAGTCCGGTGATAATCGCCGGTATCAGGCCCTGCCAGACAAGCTTCCACTTGCCGACAATCCAGAGCATGCCGAGCGCAATCAGGGTCGTGACAACCGGCA